>JBCCIM010000082.1 GCA_039111535.1 Bacteroidota bacterium
ATTCAACTTCGGACGATTCTACAGGCAAAAGGCGTGGAGAACTGTTCAGGACGCATCAAGTGATGCTAGAGTTTGAGAACTATAAAACCAAAGATCGTTCAACCCTTTACTTGGGTTATCACGATAAGGCAGATGAAGGGCTAGATAAATATGACCAATATTTTCCTCCCGGCAAATTTCGGGACGTTGATATCGTGCTGATGAATGGAAAACCTGATTCACGCAATGGCCGGCTTTTGGCAGACGTTCGGCCATCTATAGCACAGGGACAAAGATACAACGTCAATGTTAATGCCCGGTCAGCAACCACGCTTGCTGTAAAGTCTTTTTTGGATAATGAACTAAGTGCGCACGAGCTGTATTTGGTTAATCGCAGGATTGGGAAGTTTTATAACCTGCGGGACAACCAAACAGCTTATGTTGATGTAGTTGCAGGTAAAAATGAGTTTGAACTGTTGGTTGGAGCGTTGCATTTCATTGAAGACATAAAGTCTACTACGTTGCCTCAACAAGCTGCGTTACTCGGCGGGTATCCAAATCCTTTTAATCAACGCGTTGCTTTGGAGATAGCTATTCCTGGAGACAAGGAGGAATTACAGCATGCTTTAATTGAAGTATACAACGTCGCCGGGCAATATGTCGATACAGTTCTTGAGCGTGAGTTGAGTCCCGGCTTGCACAAGGTCGTATGGGATTTGGAGCAACAACAAGCTAATATGCCTAGTGGTGTATATTTCATGCGTATGGTCCTGGAATCAGGTTTTTCTGAAACCACGGGAGTGGTACATATTAAATAGTCGATATAATTGATCGGAAGTGAGGGTAGCCTACTACAAATGGGTGCCAAACATCGAATTGACCAGGTCTGCTTCTGAAACCCGCTCCTGGATTACCAGGTGGCTGCCATCTGCTTTGATGAGCACTTCCGCAGGCAAGGGGCGCAAGTTGTATAACGAGGCCATCGACATCCCGTAGGCGCCGGCGTCCATAATGGCGAGCGTGTCGTTTTCGCTGATTTCCTGGACCAGTCGATTTTTGGCAAATACGTCTCCCGACTCACAAATATTACCAACTACTTCGTAGGGCCGCCTGAAGCCGTCTGCATTCGATAGGTTATAAATTTCGTGGTACGCGCCGTAGACGGAAGGGCGCACCAACTGGTTCATGCCTGAATCGGTGCCGGCAAAAGTTTTGTTGTTGGCCTCTTTTACCGTATTTGCAGTGACAAGCAAGGTGCCGGCTTCTGCCACCAGAAATCGGCCGGGTTCAAACCAGTAGGTGAGGCCTTTTTGATTGTGGTTTGCCTCGTGCGCCTGCAAAACCTGCACAATGGTTTGCTGGAAATTTTCAAAGTCTATTGGTACATCTTCAGGGCGGTAGGGAATGCTGAAGCCGCCGCCAAGATTCAGGATGCGCAGGTCGGGAAAGTATTGTGCTGTTTGGAGGATAACTTCAATGGCTTGCTGTAATACAGCCATTGAGGGAATGCCGCTGCCAATGTGCTGATGCAGGCCAACAATTTTGAGGTTGTTTCTGGCTGCCGCCTCCAGAATCTGTTCAACTTCATTAACCGGAATACCAAACTTGGTTGCTTTGCCGGCAGTGACTACGTGTGCATGGTGCCCTGAGCCGATTTGCGGGTTCAGCCGCACACACACTTCTGCACCCGGATAAGCCGCGCCATACCGGGCAACTCGCGACAATTCGCCCAGGTTCATCAAGACCCCGGCTTCTGCCACCGTGTGCATCTCCTCATCCGTCATGTTGTTGGCGGTGTACAAAATGTCTTTTGGGGCAAAGCCAATTTGCTGCGCCAGGTACAGTTCAGCCGGTGATACGGCATCGATTCCGATACCTTCCGATTTGATAATGCGCAGAATAGCCGGATGAGAATTGGCTTTCATTGCATACAGCAGCTTGGTTGGGACGTGTTTCAGGTGCTGTTTGAGCAATTTACACTGCCTGCGTATGATCGATTCGTCGTACACATAGGTCGGCGTACCATACGTTTGGGCCAGCGATGCCAGCAGGGATGCATTGTGGGGTGTTTTGTGGGTGTTTTCTACCGGCTCGGTACGCATGGGCTCGGCTAGCTTAAGTGGTGATAGGAGTGCAGAAGGAGGTTTCCAGTACGGTCTGTGTGGTTTGCAGGGCTTCATCGGTAAACGCCAGATGCGTGACCGCTCGAATGGTATCAGGTGCGGTGGCACTCACGAGGATACCATGTTGTTTTAACGCGGCCGCCGCAGCAACTGCTGCATCATTGGCTACGTGGAAAAATACGATGTTTGATTCGATATCATCAGGATCGACTGAAAAAGATGCTGTATTGTTGAGCGCCGTTGCAAGGGCTTTGGCGCGTGCGTGGTCCTCTGAGAGCCGGCTCCTGTGGTGGTCCAGCGCATAGAGTCCGGCTGCAGCCAGAATGCCGGCTTGCCGCATACTGCCACCGAGCCGGCTACGGTAGTGCCGTGCACGGGCTATATGCTCATGGCTACCAACAAGTACGGACCCTACTGGGGCGCCAAGGCCTTTGGAAAGGCACATGGTAGCAGTATCAAAGCAGGCTGCAAAGGTGTGCTCAGGGATGCCAGAGGCAGCAGCAGCATTCCATAGCCTCGCGCCATCCATGTGCATTGGGATATTGTTGTCGAGCGCCAGCGTGCGAATTTCTCTCAGTACGTCAAGGGGTTGCACGCGGCCACCGGCAAGGTTGTGCGTATTCTCCAGGCAAATCAGACTGGTGGAGGGAGCGCCATATTGCCCCGTGCGCAGGTTTTGCTTGATATCAGCAGGATACAGGATGCCTTTGTTGCCGCGCAAGGGAAGCAATTGCACCCCTGATAACCAGGCGCCGGCTGCGCCTTCGTGGTTTACAATGTGGCAATTGCGTTCGACAATGACTTCTGTGGCGCGCGTGGTGTGCACGAGAAGTCCGAGTTGGTTGCCCATGGTCCCGGAAGGGATGTATAGGGCAGCTTCTTTTTTGAGCAGGCCGGCCACGCGGGCTTCCAGTGCCGTAACGGTAGGGTCTTCTCCGTATACATCATCGCCTACCTCTGCAGCAGCAATTGCTTTTCGCATGCCAGGGGTAGGGCGCGTGATCGTGTCGCTGCGCAGGTCTACTAAAGCGGACAAATGCTTTTCCGGGGTTTGGGTGGGACTACCAGAAAGATGAGCGCTAGACCAGGTTATTAACCAATGTAGGGGTTAGCGCGTGATATCTAGAATCTCAAGAGAGAGTACACCGGCGGGTATTTTTATTTCGGCAACGTCACCTATTGATTTACCCAGGAGGCCATTGCCAATCGGGCTCTCTACAGAAATTTTACCCTTCAACAGGTCAGCTTCCGGCTGTGCTACAAGCGTGTAGGTGTGCGTTTTGCCGGTTTTTTTGTTTTTCACCTTAACGGTGCTCAGGATACGTGCCTTGGAACCGTCAATTTTCGAGTCGTCGATGAGCCGTGCTTCCGCAATTTCAGTTTCCTTTTTTGCAATGCGGGCTTCCAGCAAACCCTGGGCGTCCTTGGCTGCATCATATTCTGCATTTTCAGACAAGTCACCCTGGGCCCTTGCTTCAGCAATGGCTTGAGAGATACGGGGACGTTCGACAGACTTAAGAAAGTGCAATTCCTCTTTTAATTTCTTGAGGCCTTCTTCAGTCAGATAGATAGGTTGATTGCCCATATTATATCTACACGGTTTAACGCTAGTAGCGGGTATACGCGTCGTGGCTAACTTTTGCACACCCGAAGGCATGCCCAAGAATATAGTTTATATCGAATGAAATAAAATAGATGTCTGAATAAACCGCCCTTTGACGCTTATATACCGCTTTTGGATCCCTTTGTTAACAAATGAAGAATAGGAATTGTGTTACTGGCGTTGTCTGTGTGGCTAATCAGAATATAGGCTGCTACCAGCCTGAACGCGATCGATCGATGGGGTTGTCCGTTGGGTTGGCAAGTGAGTCTGCTGCCGGCGCCAGGATGCGCCTGACGGTCCAGAATCTTCTTTCCCAATAGGGATCCTGGATGGAGGAAATGGTAACGCCTTCGCTTTTTGAGGCGTGCATAAATTCGTCTTCCCCGACGTAAATGCCTACGTGCCTGGTTTTTGAATCAATACGATAAAAAACAAGATCACCCACCGTCAGCTGGTTGTGCAATACCGCTTGTCCTTCTTTAGACTGAAGCGAGGTGGTGCGTGGCAAATCAACCGTAAAAAGATCTTTGTAGACGGTTTGCACAAATGCGGAGCAATCGATGCCATCGCGTGTTGTGCCGCCCCATTCATGTGGGGTGCCTTCCCAGTCAGCAGCTTCAGCACGCAGCAGTGTTTTTCGGTCGGCATTGGGGGATTCGTTGACAACCGTCTTTAATGGTGTGGCATCGGGCTTTGTTGATACACAGCCTGCCAGAAGCATTAAAGAACACGCCACAATACATGCTACTGACACAGGTGACGCGAACCAGTTGTTATGTCCAGGATTCTTAGATTGAGGGTACATCTGGATACTAAAACGGCCACAAAAAGTGAAATGACAGAAAATTAACCAGTTCTTGGTATGAAAATGGGGGCCGTGTACGTAGAACAGGTCATAAGAAAGAAGTTTCAGTATATTGGATATGCCAACAGAAACGATTTGATTCCATCATGAACACTAGATTTTCACATATTGTAACCGTTGCAGCAGCTTTCACCGCCGGTTTGTGTGCCGGCATGATGATGGCGCCGCAGTCGGGTAAGGCATTACGCCGCCGTATGAAGCAGGAAGCCCGCACCCAGCTCAAAACGGCCGAAGACAAACTTGAGCAAGTTGAAGCGCAGCTCAATAAAGTAAATGACCGTATTCAGGCAGTTGGCAAAGATCTAGGCGATCGGGTCCGCGATGCTGCTGATGAGTACATTCCAGACCTTGCCAAAGACGGGGAAGACTGGAACCTTACCAAAGAAGACATGGAGAAAGAACTGCGTCATCTTTCGCGCCGTTAAGCGGGATCAAAGCCTTTGATGGTGCCGTTCCTGAACAGGTATGCTGCCGGGCTGGCAGGTGGGTTGTGCGTTTGGCAAATGCTGCCATAGCTGAACCTTTGGCCACCCCCAGCATTTACAATTCAGGTTTGTAACTGTAACAGATTAAAATAGATAGGGAAGATATGCCGTACCCCGAAGCACTTGTACATCCAATGCGGGAAGAACTGACCCGTTTGGGTGTTGCTGAACTCCGCGACATGACAGCTGTTGATGAAGCTTTTGAAGCTGCTGAGTCTGAAACTACACTGTTGATTGTGAACTCGGTTTGCGGTTGTGCTGCTGCCAACGCAAGGCCTGCCGTTGCGATGGCAATGCAGACGGAAGTACAGCCTGATCGGTACGTAACCGTTTTTGCCGGCCAGGATCTGGAAGCCACGGCTCGCGCCCGCGAATACATGCGCGGTATTGCGCCGTCTTCTCCGTTTATGGCCCTCCTGAAAGAAGGAGACCCCGTTTTTGTACTCGAGCGCCGGCATATTGAAGGCCGTTCTGCAAATGCTATTGCCATGGACCTCGTCAATGCCTATCAGAAGTTCTGTGGCACCGATGCCACAGCGGAAAACGGACCAGAGCGGCCGGCTTACGACCAGTCACCTATCGGTAACGGGTTGCCCAACACGTTCCGGTCCATCAAGTAACATATGGCCCTTCATGCTTTGGCATGTGGATTTTAAGCAGCGTCCTGTTTGGGGCGCTGCTTTTTTTGTTGATCTGCCGTGCTATTACTCAAAACGCAAGCTCCTGGCGGGTTTGCGCAAGGCCGCACGCAGCGATTGGTAGCCTACAGATGCTATTGCAATTCCGAGCGCTGAACAGGTTGCCAGCAAAAACGCACCCAGGCCAATATCTACCCGGTACACAAAGCCTTCCAGCCAGTGGGATGTGGCGAGGTATGCGATCGGTACGGCAAACAATGCCGCCAACAGCACCAGATTGGTAAACTCTTTCGAAAGCATATACACAATATTACCTGGCGAAGCGCCCAGTACTTTTCTAACACCAATTTCTTTGGTGCGCTGTTCAGCTGCATAAGCTGCCTGTCCGAAGAGCCCTAGCGCAGCAATCAGGAAAGCCAGCATGGTGAAAAAGTTGAACGTAGCCCCCAACCGTTTTTCCTGTGCGTATAGGCTGTCAAACGTATCATCCAGGAAACTGTACTCCACGGGATAAGAAGACGCGGTCCGGACAATTTCTTGCACAGCTGCAAGGCTTTCATCGACATTACCCGGTTGCAGTTTTACCGATATGTATTCAAAGCGGCCCCCATCATCCAGAAAAAATAACAGCGGCTTGATTTGATGATGCATCGAATGCATGTGGAAATCTTGCACAACCCCGATGACAGTTCGCGCTCGGCGGTCATGGCGAAAAGTTTTGCCGAGGGCTTCGTCAGGACTCCAGCCCAGTGCCCGCGCGGTGGTTTCATTGATTATGCTGGCCGACTCAAGATCTGTTGGAAACGCCGGGCTAAACGTACGGCCCGCGATCAGAGCTATACCAAACAGTTCTTCAAAGCCATAATCAACGGCATTCACGTGGATAGGCAAAGAGGCTTCAGGTTCACTTCCTGGCCAGTTTCTAATGTTTTGCTTCATCGAAATGTTGGTCGGTAGCGAGTGTGAAGCCGTAACTTGCGCGACGCTGCTGTGTTGTTTGAGGGCTGCCTGTACCTGTTGCCGGCGCGCTTTCAACGCATCGTTGTTATCCTGAATGGCAATGTTGAGGATGTGCGCCCGGTCGTACCCCAGGGCTTTGTTCTGAACAAATTCCAGCTGCTGATAAATTACGTATCCGCAAGTGACCAGGATAATGGATGCCGTAAACTGCCCCACAATGAGTGTTTGCTGCAAGCTGAATTTGTACTTTCTGTGCCGTTGTTTGCGTTTTAGCGCCCGCAGCGGAGGAAGCGCAGCCATGTGGAGGGCAGGGTAGCTGCCGGCCAACAGGGCCACAAGCACGAGCAATACAAAAAGGGCTGGGACCAGCCAGGGTTGGGCGAAGTAGTTGAGGGTTAATGTCCGATTGACAAGCTGTGCAAAGTGGGGGAGTAACAGGTGTGTAAGTACCAGCGCCATCAACAATGCCAGGCCAGTCATCAGAAAAGACTCTCCAATGAATTGCCAGATCAATTGTGACTTGTCGGCTCCAACCGTTTTGCGTAACCCCACCTCCGCTGCCCGCTTAATCGACCGGGCCACAGCCAGATTTACGTAATTGATGCAGGCCAGAAGCAAGATGATGCAGCCGATGGCAAGAAACAGGAAAACGCGCGCACGGCTGCCATGCCGGCCTACGTCGAAGTTTGCCGTTGAGCGCAGGTGAACATCCGCCAGTGATTGGATATAAAAGCGCTCGCGTTCATTGTTAGGGGTATCTTCGTTGCCGGCATAGATTTTCCGATCTGCTAGCGCCGGCAATTTCTTTTGCAGCGCATGAAAGTCTGTACCCGGTGCTGTCCGGAAAAATGTGTACAGGTAATTGCTATTCCACCGGTCTTCATCAAGTTGGGAATTGTAGTAAGCATCCGTAATAATCGACGTCACAAAATCATATTGGACCGAGGCATTGGCGGGCACATCTGCCATCAGGCCAGTGACCAGGTAGCTGGTCTGGTCATCCATCCTCAGGGTGCGCCCCATTGGATCTGCTGCGCCAAAGAGCTTGCCGGCAAGGCTTTCGGTTAACACAATACTGTTAGGTGCAACCAGTGCAGTTGCTGCTGCGCCCTGTACCAGTTGAATCGCAAAGACCTCAAAATAGTGTTGGTCCGCTGAAAGCCCCTCGGTTGTAAATTTGTTGTTTTCTGCCTGTAGGAGGGCCTCCTGGTATTGAAATGCGGTGGCATGGGTGACTTCAGGGAAATCTGTCATCATGGCCGGCGCCAGGGGTGCCTGCGTCAGAGCAAAATGGTCGGTGCCGAGATACACATCACCGGGTACACGTTTCGTGACACGGTAAATGTCTTCATGCCCGGGGAAGAAGCGATCGAATGAAAACTCGTATTGCACAAAGCGCATAATGATGATAAAGCAGGCAATCCCAACAGCCAGACCAACGATGTTGATGGCTGTATAGACTTTCTGCTTTTGCATCGTACGCAGTGCCACCCGCATGTAATTCTTCAACATGCCATAGCGCCACAGCAATGCTTCTTTGACGCGGTGTTCTCTTTTAGCTTTTGCCCAAAATACTTTGTCATATTCGCGGGTTGCTTCTTCTTTACCGCCCATATCGCGCAGGGCAAGGTCAAATGCGTCTTTTTGCGAAATACCCGTCATGACTAGGGCCGCAACCTGGTCCCGAATGTGTTGCTCCAGTTCATCCAGATCTTCCGTTGAAAACGCTTGATTGTGCGCGTAACCTTGCCGCCAGGCAGCGAGTGATTTGTCGAGATCAAACATGTATTTCTCAGGTAGGGAGGAGGCCCGGGGCAGGCGACCAGAGTTTCATGAGTGCGGTATGCACATCCAGCCATTGTTGTTTTTCCTGCGCTAGCATCTGTTGCCCTTTAGGGGTCAGGCGGTAATATTTGCGTCTTGGCCCACCCGCTGAGGCCTGCCAGTAGCTCTCTACGAGGCCTTTGTTTTCCATGCTGTGTAGTACCGGATACAGGGTACTGGTTGTCCATTTAATCTGGTTTGAAGTCAGCTGCTGGACGCGTTGGATGATGGCGTAACCGTAATTGTCGCCGGCAGCCAGAATGGTGAGCACAAACGGCTTGATGGAAGCTGCTACGAGCGCTTTGGGGATCATCGATGATGCTGGTTTAAATTGCTATGTCGGAATTCGATATAGTGTAAGTCGTGCTACGACATAGTTGTGCAAAAAGATGCGGAGCAATGAAAAAACTCCAAATCCTTTGTATACTGGCAGCACTTTGACCATCCACCAGCCTGTTGTCAAGCCATGTCATTCCGCTTTAAGGTGCCGCATACCCTCGTACTGCTGTTCATCATGATTGTGATTGCCTACGCACTCACCTGGATGTTGCCAGCTGGTACCTTCGAGATGGTTACCAACGACCACAACAGGGAAGTGGTTGTGCCGGGTACCTACACGTTACTTGAGGGCGTGGCGCGGTTGCCCATTTGGTCGATTGTCACCGTTATACCGCGAGGACTTGAGGCTGCACAGGGCATTATTTTCTTTGTATTTCTGATTGGTGGGTCGTTGGCAGTGATCCGGACAACGGGGAGTATAGATGCAGCACTGGCGCGTTTGCTGCGGCGATTTGGCAACCGGCCGGCCTGGCTCATTTTTATCGGGATGCTTGTAGTGGCAATTGGTGCTTCCACCATTGGGATGTCGGAAGAATTTATCCCGCTCACCGTCGTATTACTCACCCTGTGTGTGGGGATGCGGATGGATGCCATTACGGCAGCCGGCATTCTGGTTATCGGATCCGGCATCGGCTATGGGGTTGCGGCGCTCAATCCGTTCACCGTGTTGGTGGCGCAAGAGGTTGCCGGCGTGCCGCTTATTTCAGGGATAGAGTACCGGTTGGCGATATCGCTGCCTTTCTTTCTGATTGGCTTCTTCCACATGTGGCGATACGCAAAAAAAATCAGATCCAATCCGGCTGCTTCGCTGGTGCACGATGTGCCAGAGGCCCAATTGCCAGAAGAAGAGGCTACAGTTGAATTATCAGGCAGGCACGTAACCATTTTGTGGATTACGATTGCAACGCTCATTTTGCTTGTATGGGGTATTATTTCCCACGGCTGGTACTTTGTGGAATTGGGGGCGGTCTTTGTTGTGCTGGCCGTTGTTGTCGGACTCGTTGCCGGCCTACCCCTCGATA
Organism: Bacteroidota bacterium; assembly: GCA_039111535.1. NCBI lineage: Bacteria > Pseudomonadati > Bacteroidota > Bacteroidota bacterium. The sequence continues at coordinate 9,839 of JBCCIM010000082.1, forward strand.
AAATTGCGCGCTCCTTTACTGCCGGCGCAGCTGAACTTACTGGAACAGCCCTGTTGATAGGATTTGCCCGCGCCATCGAACTCATCCTAACAGACGGGCAGGTAATGCATACCATTGTTAATGGCCTGGCAACACCGCTCGAAAACGCCGGCGCTGAAATCGCTGCCAGCGGGATGCTGGTCATCCAGAGTGTCTTCAATTTCTTCATCCCATCAGGGTCAGGACAGGCTTACGTGACGATGCCGCTGATGGCACCGATTGCGGACATTGTAGGTGTCTCACGCCAGGTTGCTGTGCTGGCTTACCAGATGGGAGACGGGTTTATGAACATGATCATCCCAACCGGGCCTGTATTGATGGGCATTCTGGGGATTGCCGGCATACCATACGGCCGGTGGTTCAAGTTCATCTGGCCGCTGGCTGTTCAGCTGGTTATTGCAGGTAGCGTTGCGCTGATTATTGCGACCTGGATTGGGTACCAGTAGCGGCTTCGCTGGTGAGGGTACGATAGACGACGCCAAGGAAGCCCAATCCTGTCAGCACGAGGGCGGCAACAGTGATGAGCGGTCGGTCCAATAAACTGACTGCATACAGTACAAGAAGAAACGGGCTGGCAATGCTGAGTTGTTTCAGGTAAGCAGTAAAGGCGGCGCGCGCAGGGGTGCCGGCAAGCCGAAGCATCACAACAATGTGGATGATGCGCGCGAGGACGCCTCCCAGGGCAAGATAGAAAATGGCCTGGGTTATATCGCCAGTGAAGCACCCGTAGAGGAAGAGCGAAATCTGCAGCACAAATATGGTTGTGCTGGTTACAAATTCAATACGCTGTTTTTCGAGTAGGTCGAAGATCCGTGTCAGGGGAGAGGCGATACTGGCCAGGAAAAACCAGGGGGCGAGCCATCGCAAGTATACGCCGGCCGTTTCCCAGGGCGCGCCCAAAAACAGCCGAACCACTTCTGGGCCAGTGAGCATCAGGGCAAGGGTAGGGAAGAGGCCTACGGTAATCAGGCGGCTGTGGACCTTGGTTGTCAGCTGCGGTAGTGTTTTTGTCCGGATGGCATCCGCGCCCTCGACAAAGAATACCTGGGAAATGGCATATCCTATGAGACTGAGCGGCACAGCAAACAACGCAAAAGCGCGCCCATAGTATCCAACAATAGCCTCCCCGAAGAACACCAATAGCAATAATACAGGCAGCCGGGATTGTAGGGTGTTCAGCAGCGTGGACGGCATCGCATAAATAGGAAACCGCCGGTACCGCCGTGCGGCAAAGCGAATGTATGTACCGTTACCAATACCTCGAAAAAACTGCTTCTGTAGCTGCGTGATCTGTCTCAAATACCAGATGGTGCTGGCTACATATCCGGCGATGTAGCCACTAATCAGTCCAATGGGAAGCATCCGGTTTGTGAACTGCGCCATTACAATCCGAACGGCAGTCATGACGCCAGTTTGTGCCACCTGTCCGGATGAAATGGCCGCATAAGCCTTTTTCCTGTTCAGCCAGAGTTCTGTAAGTTTTGCAAACCGGATGGCGGCGAGGGCCGGAGGTATCCACAGGAGATGGGGCAAAAGGGTGGATTCTTGGGCGGCTGCCGGTAGTAATGCAATCAGGGAATCCTTGAAGAGGAGCAAGAGCAGGCAGCTTCCGGAGACGATGAGTACCAGCAGAAACGTGAGCCCCAGAATGCCTAAGGCCTCTTCCTCGTTTTCTGGCAACATCAGCGCATCTTCATAACGGAGCGTAGCAAACGGCACAAGTAGCGCAATGATTGCGACAAGCGCATCCAGTAGCCCAAAAGCCTCTGGCGTGTAGAGCCGCGCAAGGACTGGCTGGGCTAAATACGAAATGATAAGGGCTACGAGCGTACCCGAAAGCAGGGTGGAGACGGCTTTTATAAACCCGCTACCGTTTGTCAGACGATCCAAAAATGCGCGAACGGACGAAATCATTGCAGGGCCAGTCGCTGTGCGGATAGTTTGTAGACAAACCAGCCTTGCGTTTCATATTCGACCGAATAGGAGGAAGCCGCCGGCAATGGGGCATTGCGAATGATGTAGTCGAAAGAGTAAGTGATCCCCAGCTCTTCGAGGTCGTGGGGCGTTAGGGTATTGTATTTGAAGTCGAGTGCAGCTAGCAGCGTGGGATCGGTCTGTTCGGGTAATTGTAGCGGCGCCATGTCTTGCAGCCGGTCGAACCACGTTCTGATGTTTGTATCCTGGTAGGGGAATGCTTTGTGGTTTATTACAATTGCACGCCTTGCGTGGCTCCTGAATGCAGACCATGAGGGTGGAACGGCAAACACTTCTGCCGGCAGCGTATTTTTTGCGGCCCATCGGGCAAGTTGAATTTCAGGATCGCCAGATGCGCGCCAGGGATAAACCTTCTGCTGCAGTCTATCCGGCTGCATAATGAGAATCCCGGCAAACCCTACGGCAAACAAGGCGGCGAGGCGCAGCGGCTGATTGAAACACAGTTGGTCCAGCCTGTTGGCCCATCGAGTAGGCAAAACGCGTACGGTGGCATCAGCTATTAGCATCACCATCAGTGCTTTGACGAGCAGCGTCATTTTGAAAAGCTGCAGCTTGGCTATGGTCAATTGTTGCATGATTTCTGTACCGACATAGGCAACCAGGCAGACTCCTGTGACCAGGACAAGCATATCATTGAAAAAGCCGGCTCTGACCGATCCTTCCTGTTTTTCACGCGCGAGCAGCACCAGGTAGCCAACCAGCAGGACCACAAAAAACTTGATCAGTCGCACCTTGTCAAACGCGCTGAACAGGTAATGGTGTGGATTCCGAAACTGGGCCATGATGTAGAACAGCGACGAGGTGGGGGATATGGTTTCGGAAATTGTATCTGAAAGCGTTTCGCTTACTGCAGAAAATTGCTGGTAGAAGAGGGGGACAAGGGCAAAGGCAGCGACAATGGCGTATACGGCTGTTGTTGTCAGCACACGCATAAAGTGATGGCGTCGGCCCTGTGCCATGTGCGGTTGAAAGAATTGCAAACAAAGCATGCCACCCACAAGCAGCATAACCTGGAGCCCAACCAACGCCTGAAAGAGCGTTGCAATACCTGCAAAGAGACCGGCGCGGGTGTAGTCTTTTCTCAGATAAAAGACAAAAGCCCAGAGTGCAAGGGCCCATGCAGTCATACTCGGCACGAGTACGAAGTGCAATAAATCATTTCCACCCAGTGTCCAGAAAGGGGTAAAAATACAGACAAGCCCGGCGCTAATTAAGGCGGACAGTCGGTTCTTTAAGAGGCCATCTGCCAACTGATAAACCGCACTCGCTATGCTTGCCCAGCTTGCTACATAAACCACAAATACTGCAAGCCAAACGGGCATTGCGATGCTTAGCCCATAGAGCAGGTATACAAAATACGTGCGCACACTAAACGCGGATAGCTGTGTTTGTACAAACCAATCATTCTGAAAATAAGCCGGATTAAGGAGACTGTAGAGAAATGGAATAAACTCATCCTGGTCGCTTGTACCGTATCCGTATCCGAAACGAAGCAGATACAAACCGTAACCGAGCACCAACAGGACGATGTAAGGCGCTTTATTTCGGATGGTTTTCATCGCGGCGCTATGTTGATCAACTGCTTCCATGCTGTAGGGTGCTAGGCAGAAAGCAGGCGTTTAATGCGGAGCATGGTTGCGAGGAGTGGATTGGGCGTATGGGTGACGGCAAAGTAAGGTGTCAATATAGCACCAAAACGCCGCTTGAACTCAGCAATGCCAGGTGTATTTGCACCTACAAAGTCGAATGTCTGAATCCCTTCAGCTTGTAATGCCGGCAGCATATTACCAAGCAGTACGGTCATGGCCGGCCCGGGATTGCTCCCGGCTATCCAGTAATATCCTTTTGTACCGTCGTGTAACACAGCCACGCCTGCCTCAATTGTCCCTTTTGTGGCATCCACGGCAGTGAAGCAGCGGACCATGTTTTGCGTTAACAGGTCGCCGGCCAGGTTTAGCAATTGTGTTTGGGCCAGGGGGAATTGTCGCTTGTTTCTATTATACCCGGCAGCACACAACGCTACAATCTGTTCGAGATCTGAAGCTGATCTGTTTATCTTGTATAAGTCCTTGTTTTTTTTGAAATTACGCCGGGTGCCAGTAGACCAGCCTTGTTGTGATACATCGTAGGTGGACAAGTCGAGTTCGTACGTATAAAAGGGGCCAGTTTGCCAGTTTGCCCATTTAAAACTGCGGATATCCTGCATACCAGGATGCAGGTGTAGCCGGATATCGTCAAATTTGTCAGCTAGGTGGTTTGCGAGACTGGCTAATGCATCGTTGGCTACCTCAGGTTGTGCGCATAACACAGAAGTAAAGGGTGTAAAAGGAGGGACCTCTACACGTAGAAAGGGGCCTTGTTTTCGATGAAACGTAACCAGGCTGGCCAGATCGCGGGTGTTGTCAGCTACCAGCCAAAGCGTTGCTTTTTTATTGCAATGCCTTGCAAGGGCACGGGCAAAGGGCAGCGAGGAGAAGGGTGTGTTTTGCGTAGATATAGCCTGAATCGCTTGCCAGCGCGCGATTCCTTCCTCATTCCCCATTGCGACACCATCTCCAGCATCGCTGATAGCGAATTCAGAGATTTTGAAAGCGGGAGAAGCAGGAGCCACGAAAGAGACTGGAGCATCCAGTATTGGTGTGAAAACAGAAGCCAGCCGTTTAGCACCCCAATTGTGAAAGCGCGAGGCTTAGCACCATATTGAGGTGCGCTTGATGATGCGGCTTAGAGAATATACTGACTAAGGTCTCTATTTTCAGCTACGGTACCAAGCTGCTTGTAAACCATCTCTGCTGTAACCTCAAACGTACTGTAATCAGCGTTATCTGGCACGTCAAAGAGGATTTCTTCGAGCAGGGTTGTAAGGATGGTGTGCAGCCGGCGTGCGCCGATGTTTTCTACTTCGGCGTTGACTTTTGCAGCAATGCCGGCAATTTCCCTGACCGCGTCATCATTAAAGGTAATTTTTACACCTTCAGCTTCAAGCAGCGCTGCGTATTGTTTGAGGAGCGCGTTTTTAGGGAACGTCAGGATTTTGTAGAAATCTTCCTCGTTGAGGTTGTTCAGTTCAACGCGGATTGGGAAGCGGCCCTGGAGTTCGGGGATCAGGTCGCTTGGTTTTGCAATATGGAATGCACCGCTTGCAATAAAGAGAATGTGATCGGTTTTGACCATGCCGTATTTGGTCATCACATTGGAGCCTTCCACAATAGGGAGGAGATCGCGCTGAACGCCTTCGCGGGAGACATCCGGGCCGCCGCCTTTGCCTGAGCGGGCGGCAACTTTGTCAATTTCATCGATGAAAACGATGCCGGCCTGCTCAACACGGGTCATGGCTTCTTTGGTCACCTTGTCCATGTCGATTAGCTTCTGCGCTTCTTCCTGCGTGAGCAGTTCGCGTGCTTCAGCGATTGGCATGCGGCGTTTCTTCCGCTTTTTGCCGCCAAGGTTACCAAACAGCTCCTGGATGTTCATGCCCATCTCTTCGATGCCCATGGGGCCGAAGACTTGCATCATCTGGGTTTGATCGGAGGAGACTTCAATTTCTACTTCCCGCTCATCGAGTTCACCGCGGCCCAGTTTTTCCCTGAATTTGGCGCGGGTACGTTCGCGGAGCTCAGCTTCAGAAGAGGGCTCACTATCTTCTTTGTCAGCCTCATCATTTTGCTGGATGACGAAGCCTGGACCGGGAATAATATCACCAGCGGTCTTTTTGACGGGGGGAATCAGAATGTCGAGGATGCGCTCTTGCGCCAGTTCACGGGCGCGTTCCTGTACGCCTTCGGTAAATTCTTCGCGTACGATGTTGATGGCGATGTCCGTCAGGTCGCGGATCATGCTGTCGACATCGCGGCCAACGTACCCCACTTCAGTAAATTTGGTTGCTTCAACCTTGATGAAGGGCGCCCCGGAGAGTTTGGCAAGCCGGCGTGCAATTTCTGTTTTGCCCACGCCGGTTGGCCCAATCATGATAATATTGTTGGGCATGATCTCGTCCTGGATCTCAGCAGGTGTATTCTGCCGGCGCCAGCGATTACGCAGGGCAATGGCTACGCTTTTCTTGGCTTCGTTCTGCCCAATGATGTATTTGTCTAGTTCCGCTACAATCTGGCGGGGCGTCAATTCTTCCTTCATCTTGAATAGATAGTAATCATCCTGGCGTACTTACACGCCAAGGGGGGATATTGGATTCTTACTCCTTGTTCAAATCATTCTCTGAACCGAGGGAGTCTGCTGGCTCATCCGCCAGTTTGCCACCGTCGCCGGATGGATAAGCCGTAGTTTTATCGAAAACGGCCTCACCGCCGTTAAATTCAACCTTCTCGTCTGCATATTTGTCGCCGGCACTATAGCCTTCGCCAAAGTCAGCAGGATTACGCTGTTCAATTTCTTCTCGGATTTGCAAAACATCGGGGTGTTCTGCGTCAACCAGCAAGACGGTGTAGTCGTACGGGAAGCCACGTCGTTTTTCGAGCCAAACGGCGCCGGCGTCTTCCAGGTTGTTGATGATTGATTTGGGATCGTTGAGGTGATCGTCCAGGGAATCGGAGAGTTTTCGTAACAGTGGCGTCAGATAGACCTCGTCGTATTGTCCAAAGTGTTCCTCGATAACCCGCAGCGTTTCGTAGGCAATGCTATCAGTGACTTCCTGGTATTCAACATCGCGCTGAACCGTAAAGGAGGCGCGGGCGACGCGCCGGCCAAAGGTGCCGTTGCGCACTGCGTCGCTGCTTTTGGAGGTTTTGCCGAGCTGCCGGCGTGCACCCTCGCTCAGCAGGTCTGCTGCATTGAGAAACGTTTCATGCCCAAACAGGTGCATGCGTTCCAGATCTTCGTGCGCCTCAAGGGTAACAACCAACATATTTTTCCCATGCCCTTTCAACAACTGCACAAGGGGGACCTGCACGCTGTTGCCCGAAATCAGCACGTAAGAGTCGATATCCGGGCGCGTGTAAATCAAATCACCCGCATCCAGGCACAATTGCATCGAGGGAGCTGCCGGATCAATACTGGCAGAAACGAACTTTGGCGTCAGGCCCTGCTGATATAACGATTTCTGGATAAAGAGCCCATCACCCTGAAGGGCGCCAAAGTCTGCATATGCATTTGATATGGCCAGTTGAAAAAGGTCTTTTCCCTGGAGGTAACGATTTAACTCTTCAAGCATGTCGATGATAAACTCATCGGGGTGTGTATCATCTGACAGCCTTTGGGACAGAAGGTTGTACAAATTTTGGTAATCTACAAGAACGGCGGTCAGGTTTTCCTGCCTCCACAAACGGTTCTTGTCGTATCTGCTATGATTCATTTGAAAAGTCTGTTACACTAAATTCATTAGTTCAATAAGTAATAAACAGGTGTAGTAGCTACACGAGACGTGCGGGGAGCAGACGTGAAATTTGAGAACGGTATGGCCCGTAACTGATAGTAGGAATTTGCCTTATAAACCCGGCAAAGGCTGCCTGGGAGGCGTACTATTTGACTTCAGGGGACTGAAGTTCCAGAATATTTATATGATGGTTCGTATAAATACAAATATCAGCTGCAATAGAAAGTCCTTCCTCTACTATCTCTCTTGCTGAAAGATTGTCACCATATTTTACAAGTGCCCGCGTGGCTGCGAGGGCAAAGGAGCCGCCGGAGCCTATCGCAACGATGTCATCATCGGGTTCTATAACATCACCCGTGCCACTGATTAGCAAAAGTCGTTCCTCTGAAGCGACAGCCAACAACGCTTCGAGCCGGCGGAGGTAACGATCAGTGCGCCAGTCTTTTGCAAGTTCAACTGCAGCACGGGTCACATTCCCGCCATATTGCTGTAGTTTTTCCTCAAATCGTTCGAAAAGGGTAAAGGCATCAGCCGTAGAGCCGGCAAAGCCAGCAAGGATCTTTCCTCCATGTAATGCACGCACTTTTTGGGCTTTGTGCTTCATTACAGTATTTCCCATCGTAGCCTGACCATCCGACCCAAGCGCAACCTTACCGTTGTGACGAACACCCAGAACGGTTGTTGAACGAATCTTACGCGCGCTTTTAGAATCCATGATCACCACCGGTTCAGACTACGATTTAAGAAATTTCGGCTGTCTTACACGAGAGAAAGGCGCAAAGGGTTCTGCAAAAAAAGAAGCGTTGCAAATTTTGTATTGAGTCCCGCTTTATGTTTGAATTTGTTATACCGCGTGACGGTACGCCGTGGATTATTTAGCAGTAGGGAGGATGACCCGGCATGATACCGGGCTTCCGCCCACGCGCCATTGAGCCAGTTTTCATCCCCCCATCATCCCGAGCCTGCGAAGGAGTTGGGCGAGCAGCCTGCCGGGCATAGCTCTCGGCCCAGTCAGCAGATCTCATTACCACCTTAACCCATCCGCGTTAACCAGCCGCGCCATAATGGCCCACCCAAAGAAGCTGTTAGCCACGCCGATCAGCAACTCGTTCTCGCCTTCTTGCAAAGGTAAAGCAAAGGAAGCATCATCTGGCGTAATTTGCCCAAAAGCATCTTTCATAATGGGATGGGAGTAGAGGTTCTTCCCTACGTAAACAAGCTGCCCGTTTAGCAAGATCCATACTTCATCACTGAAGCCAAGGTTCAGCGTTTGTACTTGCTCCTTTGACGAGTGGATGGTCTGCCTCAACCACACCGCACGCCTGTTGTCGGACCGCCCAAACCGCCGGCTCAGGTTTACCAGACCGTCTCGCTCTGATGCAATTGATTGCCATTCAGTGCTATCCATAGGGTAGTGGTCGCTATGGGCACGGAATAACATTGCGCTAACAAGCTCGCGGCCGGGAGGGAGTTCAAACGCGTCAGTTACCTGCCACTGGTGGAGGTAGCGCTGGTCGTCAGCAACTGGATCATATGCGGCCTCGGGGGCAAGACCAGCAGGGGCGCCATGCGTAACGACGAGATTGGCAAAGATACCACCACCTTCAAACGCAATGCTACCGACATGTGTGTTGCCCATTAGTTCTGGGATCGAGAGCGCCGGCTGATCCATGTCATTAACATAAACCTGCATCCTTTTGCCGGCAACCACGAGCTTGATATGATTCCATCCTTCTTTATGAATGACTGCCGGCCCCTGATATCGGGGATGCAGATCCCACAGCGCAACGCCTTTTGTAAGTGCGGTATACTGCACGGCATCGGGTCCCAGCGGATCATCTGCACGATACGTCCGCAGGTAAAACACCTCCGCCTCCGCGGCGTTTTGCCGCCTGAAGTAAATGGTTGATAGAAAGAAGTCGGTTAGTTCTACATCAAATTCGATGGTGCCATCGGTAAATTGCAGTTCGTTCAAAACCACCTGCCCTTGAGCGGCAAACAGGGCTTCCGGGCTGGGGGTTACTTTAACAGCTGGAATGCCTCTATGCGTGAGGAATTCAGCTCGACCTTCTGGGGCCCTCCAGTGGTCTGTAGTCATGGGGATGCGATGTTCAGCCTCTTGGGCAAACAGGGGGACGGATACAGTTACACAAAGGACAAGTAAAAAGAGTCTTTTCATTGAACCGGTAATTGATGAATGAGCACTAGTTGCGATAAACTAGATGCATATCGATCAGATAGTCCGTTCAATGTTGTGCAATGTGCTGCCAAGGCTGTGCAAAAAGCATATACCCCCTATACAGGCCCAGCAGTACGTAGATGGGATGTGAAATGAACGCCGTGACGGTTACTGTCTGTACCTGGCCAGCAGCGTAACCAACGCATTCTGTGTACGGCGGACGGCGGACGTCTTTACCGTGTAGTTGTTACACATGATTACAAACAACAGCGGGGTGCCGGCTGCTGAGGATACATAGCCACTGAGCGCGCTGGCACCGGTAAGTGTACCAGTTTTAGCCCGGACATTTCTATAGGTTGGGCTCCGCCGGAATCGGTCCTCGAGGGTACCATCAACGCCACCAACGGGCATCGAGTCGTAATATGCCTGCTGCACGCGGGTATCTTTGTGATCCCACATGTAGGCGAGCAGGTTTGCAGTCATGTCTGCTGTTACCAGATTCATCCTGGAAAGCCCTGAGCCATCCAGCAACTTAATGCGACTGGTATCTACACGGGCTCGCCCATGTGTTTCGTTAGCTACTTTGAGACCCCGTTCAGCAGAACTGTCATCTGATTCAAGACCTGGCACGGGCATGTGAATGCCCAGGGTGCGAATGAGCAGTTCTGCGTACAGGTTCTGGCTTTCTTTGTTGAGGATGACAATCATCTCCGAAAGCGGCGGTGAGTGATGACTAAGTAGCTTGTTGAGTGCTTTTTTTGATGGTTTAATTGAAAGCTCATCTACGTCTACAGGCCGGCCCAGGACCACAATGCCTTCCTGAATCAGGACTTCGCGCAGCACGTGGGTGAAATAGGCTGTTGGATTGGAGACTGTGATGTATGAGGTGTCTATTTCAGCCGGATAGATTTCACTGATGGCCTCAATGGTGTTGAAGTTTCGGGGCCGGGTGTAATCGATGTCGTCGCTAGAGTCTGGGGGCACCGTCATGGATTTGTTTACAACATCCACATACGACGTATTGAAAGGGTCCCAACGAAGTTTTGCCGGCATGCCTTCCTGCTGCCCTTCGATGATAAACCGGATGCTGTTATCGTAAAAGGTGAGCGCACTGATTTCTGCAGAATAGTAGTACGGTTCGTCATCCCAACTCCAGCCATAGCCCAGGCTCAGGTCGTCAAAGAGGTCGTCATCACCGATGATGTCGCCGGCAATTTGTTTGATGCCGAGGTCTTTCAGGGCTTTGGCCCAATTCCTGAAAATGAGGGTAGGGTCGTCATCTGAATACCGGTCACCGATGGTTGGGTCGCCCGAGCCACGGACAATCAGGTTACCGTCCAGGATGCCGTCCGTTATGTTGCCGTCGCTATACAGCGTGGTTTCGTATTGAAAATCTGGGCCAAGCTGATCGAGTGCCGCAGCGGTTGTGTAGAGCTTTGCATTGGAGGCCGGCATCATGCTTTTATTGGTATGCCGGGCAAAGAGCACATCGCTGGTGCTCAGGTCTACAACTTTTACCCCCCAAATGGCATTGCTATACTGGTCCTCATTCAAGAGTTGATGGATGGCAGCCTGCAAGGCTTCGCGCGACTCTGTCGCCGGCTGCGCCATGGACAGGCCTGGCAACAGGGCACCTATAGTTACAATATATAGTGCCGCAAAGCCGGTTACTCGGGGACGGGGAAACGAAAACATAGTTCAAGAAGAGGAAATGAGCGTTGAGATACAAACAGCTTAATTGTACCAATAACGTGCAAATGTACGCCTTAGGTACCCCAAATCCTACTCCGGGGTTTCTAGCTCCAGCCGTTCTGCCGGTGCTTCTTCCAGGACAACAAATGCGTGCTCGACGACATCAATAGGGGACGTGGGTTTGATATAGACCAGCAATTGGTTTTTTCCGGGCTGTGGCAGGACCTGTTCTACAATGCCAATGGGGTAGCCGGGTGGGAAAACGCTGCTGTATTCACTGGTGACAACCAGATTGCCCTGCTGGACCGATTCTGTTTTGATGACGTGCTCCAGCAACAATTCGCCACGGTTGATGCCTTCCCATCGCACAATGCCCAGCGCCTGCGACGGCTGCACCTTGGCAGGTACGCGGAAGTCCATGTTGACATAGGACATGACCTGGGCATAGTTTTCACTGACCTGGATGACCTTGCCGAGGATGCCTCGTTCATCCAGCACGCCCATATCTTTTTTTACGCCGTGGGTGCTTCCTTTATTGAGCGTAAGATAATTGTTCTGTTTTGTGATCTCTTTTTCGATGATGCGCGCCGGCTCCAGGTTGTAAGCAACCGTATCGACAAAGCCAACCAGCCGGCGGAGGCGGAGATTTTCGATGTCTGCTTCACGCGAACGCGCAAGCTGGCTCGACAATTCGATATTCTCTGCCCGCAGGATATCGTTTTCTTCTAGCGCGTGGAAATAGCGACCGATCCAACTCAGCGAGCTTTCCACGCGGCCTGTGATTTCGAGAGAAGCAGCGCGGAGCGTCCTGACGATGGTCAGGTTCTGCGTGAGCATGACAATCAGTGAAATCGAAAGAAAACTGAGGAGCAATGCCCAGTCCCTGATCCGAGTCCATTGACGAAAATCCATTGCTGTTGTGTGCTGGTGCAGTTTCCTGCTTTCCTGAACGTGAAGATGTTGAAAGGGATTACACCCGTGCCGGGCGATTATGGTTCAAAACGCAGGCAACTGCGGCGCATCAAGTCAACACTTTCTGGAAGGTTTCGATGTTTTCCAGCACTTTACCCGTTCCGCGAACCACAGCAGTGAGTGGATCTTCAGCAATATAAACAGGGATCTCTGCGCGGTTGCGAATCAGGGTGTCGAGGCCTTTTAACATGGCGCCGCCTCCTGTGAGCATGATACCACGTTCGAGGATGTCTGAGCCCAATTCGGGCGGCGTGCGCTCGAGGCAGTGTAACACTGCGGCTGCAATCTGGCCGATGGGTTCATTGAGGGCATCGCGTACGTCTTCGGACGTAATGGAGCGAATTTTGGGAATCCCGCTAACGAGGTCGCGGCCTTTGACTGAGATTTCGAGTTCAGGATCGAGTTCAACCGCGCTGCCTATTTCACACTTGATGCGTTCTGCTGTTCTCAGACCGATCAGGAGGTTGTGATTCCGTTTGAAGTACTGCAGAATGGTGTTGTCGAGCTCATCACCGCCTACGCGGATTGATTCATCGATCACGATACCGGAGAGGGCAATCACGGCAATTTCAGTTGTGCCACCACCAATATCAACAACCATGTTGCCCACGGGCTCGTCGACATTCATGCCGATGCCAATGGCGGCAGCCATTGGCTCTTTGATCAGGTAGACTTGCTTGGCGCCGGCGCGTTCAGCAGATTCGCGCACAGCACGTTCTTCCACACCAGTGATACCACTCGGTACACAGACCACCATACGGCGAATTGAGTTGTACCAGTTGCGCTGCACCTTGCGGATCAGGCCCCGGATCATCTGTTCAGCAACCTCAAAGTCTGCAATAACACCGTCTTTCAGGGGGCGAATTGTTTCAATTTGGGGATGCGTACGTTCGTGCATTTGCTGCGCTTCGAACCCGATGGCGATGTCTTGCCGGGTTGAACGGTCTACTGCAACAATGCTCGGTTCATTTAAAACAATGCCTTCGCCGGCGATGTGGATCAGCGTGTTGGCTGTACCCAAATCAATAGCAACATCGTGGGAGAGCTTGAAAAACGGCATGTATATGTGCGTTTAACTAAATCGTGAAGTTCAGGAGAAAGTACAGCATTTTAGCGAGGCATGCACGGTACTTGCTCTTTTGGTCCCTCTAGCGTAGTGAAACAAGTAATTCTTGTATGCCAAAAGGAAAAGAGCAAAACCTTCAGCCTGCAACCTTTAACCTGCTACAGCAAGCCAATTAATCCTGCAGAATTTATCGGTTTGCACCTAGTGTCTGAAATGCCGTTTCCCGGTAAACACCATGGCCATGCCATGTTCGTTGGCCGCTTCGATGACCTCTTCGTCGCGTACAGATCCTCCCGGTTGTATAGCGGCTCGGGCTCCATTTTTTGCTGCCTCTACGAGGCCGTCGGCAAATGGAAAAAATGCATCCGAGGCTACCACTGATTCGGTAAAGTCAAGTTCCGACTTGCGGCCTTTTTGAACAGCTATTTCAGAGGAATCGATGCGGCTCATCTGGCCGGCACCAATGCCAAGCGTGGCTGCATTCCTTGCGTAAACTATGGCGTTGCTCTTTACGTGTTTTACCACGCGCCAGCCAAACACCAGATCAAACCATTCCTGCTCAGTAGGCTGACGTTCGGTTACGACGTCAACTTGCGACCGGAAAGCTTCATACGGAGGTAGTGGGCCATCGCGATCCTGGACCAACATACCGCCGGCGATTGACCTGATATCTACCTGAGCACCAGGAGTTGCAGTCTGCCGTGTTTTAATTAATCGGCGATTTTTTTTCTTCTTCAAGAAATCCAGTACACCTTCTTCAAAATCAGGCGCAATAATGATTTCTGTAAAGATGCTGTTGATTGCTTCAGCTGAGGCAAGATCAAGGGGCCGGTTCACCACAACAATGCCTCCAAATGGAGATTGTCGGTCGGTGGCAAACGCATTGCTGTAGGCTTCGTGGAGCGTATCCGCACTGGCTACACCGCACGGGTTCGTGTGTTTGAGGATGGCGCACGTGGGCGGCGCTTCCTGAAATTCCTCGATCAGATAGAGGGCTGCACTGAGGTCGATCAGGTTATTGAAAGACAGGTCTTTACCGTGCAGTTGTTCAAACAACGCTCCGGGATCGCCATAGAATGCGCCTTTCTGATGCGGGTTTTCGCCGTAGCGTAGTGTCTGGACGCGGGGGAGGGTGGTTGCAAAATGTGCTGGCTGTCCCGTTTCATCGGGTGTCTCTTTTGCAAAGTAGCCAGCAATGGCGGTGTCGTATTGAGCGGTATGCGCAAAAGCTTTCGCTGCCAACGTTTGGCGGACAGCCATCGACAGGGTGCCGTTGTTCGCTGCGAGTTCATCGGCAACGAGCGCATAATCCGCTGGCGAGGTTACCACGCCGACAAAGAAAAAGTTTTTGGCAGCGGCGCGAATCATGGTCGGGCCGCCGATGTCGATGTTTTCTATCGCAAAACCGAGGCTTACCCCTTCTTTGCTGATGGCTTGCTGAAAGGGGTAGAGGTTTACAACCACCAGGTCGATGCCCTGGATGTTGTGGGCTTCCAGTTGGGCAAGGTCTTCAGGGTCGTTTTTCCTCGAGAGCAGGCCGCCATGAATTGCAGGGTGCAAGGTTTTTACCCGCCCGTCGAGTATTTCGGGGAACTGGGTGATGTCTGACACTGACTTAACCGGCAGGCCGGCTTCGCTGATCGCGCGCGCTGTGCCACCGGTAGATATCATTTCAACCCCTTGTGCATGCAGTTGCTCTGCAAACGCTACAAGCCCCGTTTTATCCGAAACAGAGAGCAGGGCACGCCGGACGGGATACCGATCTGCTGGTTTTGGTAAATCCTTTTCTTTAATCATGTTTATTGATTGGATGCAGTGTCCTTCGGAATGAGTGGGTCGATAGATACTTGCCGGCCTGTTACTGTTACCCGTCCTTCAGCAATCAACCTGAGGGCTTCCGGGAAAATTTGGTGTTCTACAGCCAGTACACGGCTGGCAAGCGTTTCAACGGCGTCGTTCTGGTAAACCGGAACGGTACGCTGTAGCATGATTGGTCCGGTATCGTAGTCTTCATCAACAAAATGTACTGTTACGCCGGTCCATCGCACGCCGCGGTCAAGGGCTGCCTGGTGGATTTTAGCCCCGTACATGCCGGGGCCGCCAAAAGCCGGCAGCAAAGAAGGATGGATGTTCAACATGCGGCCTTGGAACTGTCGCACCAACTGGAGCGGTATTTTCTTCAGGTAACCGGCCAGCACAACAAAGTTGACGTTGTTTTTGCTGAACAACGCGTTAAGCGCTTCAACATAAGCTGCTTCGGAGTCAAAGCTAGCCGGCTTCATAACCGCAGTTGCAATGCCCCGTTGATTCGCACGTTCCAGCGCCCCGGCATTTGAACGGTTGCTCACGACAGCTGTTACTGCGACATCCCGGAGCGTCCTCTCTTCAATTGCTTGCAGAATGGCTTCCAGGTTTGTACCACTACCCGACGCAAAAACTGCAATGCGTAAAGGGGACTTGCTCATGGTTGTGTGCGATTTGCGGATTGTCTGTTGTTTTGTGCTACCAGCGGTTCAAGAACTTGAATTTCTGTGCGGGCCGATGTGACGCGCAGCCTGGCTTTGACGCCAACAGGCATCGAATTTTTCACCGGAATATGACCATATCTGAGTCCTGATGCAACAGGGAAGGTGACATTATTACAATAATCCCGAAAAACCTCATCAATTTCTGCCGGTGTATGTTCAGGGTTGGCTTCATCTGTAAACTGGCCAATGATCAGGCCGCCGAGATTTTCCCATATGCCGCTCAGCTTCAACTGACCCAGCATGGCGTCTATTTTGTAGGCGGGTTCGTTGATATCTTCCAGAAACAGCAACGCCCCACGCAGGTCAGGCAGGTAGGGCGTTCCAATGAGGCGCGATAAGACGGCAAGATTGCCACCGAGCAAGGGCCCCGTAGCTTCGCCTTCCTGTAATCCATTAAACGGGGTATCGGTTACGTTTTCAAGCGCAAACCCGGTTGTAGATGTA
>JBCCIM010000083.1 GCA_039111535.1 Bacteroidota bacterium
GGGCTGCAAGTAATAACAGAAAAGAAGTAGCTGAGATCCTTATAAGAGAAGGCGCGGATGTCAATGAGGAGAATAATCACGGATATACGACAGCCCGCTTCTGCAACCAATTATTGGCCACTCTCATTTGTATGACGCCGTGCGTTCACGGCCTTGCGCAGAACCATAAAAAAAGAGGAGATGTACGCCAGGGTACACCTCCTCTTTTTACACTAAGCTATGCGTTGATACTACTTCATCAGCACCATGCGCTGGACGGACTCAAATGAGCCGGCTTGCATGCGGTACAGGTAAACGCCGCTTGCAACGGCTGTACCTGCATCGCTGCGGGCATGCCATGTTGCTTCGTACTTACCAGCAGCCATTTGACCGTTGACCAGCGTAGCCACGCGGCGGCCCATCATGTCGTAAACCTCTAGCGACACGTGGGCATCTTCTGGCAAATCAAAAGCGATGACTGTGGAAGGATTGAACGGGTTGGGATAATTCCCTTTCAGCGCAAACTCTTCAGGGATTTCCACTGCTGCCTGTCCGGCATTCCCAAACTGTAAGCGATCGAAACTGCCACCCGCCTTTGCTGTTACAGCAG
Source organism: Bacteroidota bacterium (assembly GCA_039111535.1). Classification (NCBI taxonomy): domain Bacteria; kingdom Pseudomonadati; phylum Bacteroidota; species Bacteroidota bacterium. The sequence goes on from JBCCIM010000083.1 coordinate 590, forward strand.
CACCACGTGGGCTTTCATCCGGACCATCTCCCGTAGGGACAAAGCCTCCGTCCGTTGTCATCAGGATTTTATCCACGTATGCGCCATCTTCCAACATATACAGGTTCAGCGTATGTACACCCGCTGCATCAATGTTGTAGGTGATGGAGCTTGTGTTGCGTGTAAGCTCCTGCCATACCCAGGCATCGGTCACATTCCACCGCGCCCCACGCGATAACGCGTCGATGGCACCATCTACACCAAGGTGCACAGAGTTATCTCCTCCATCATCCGCCCAAACGCGAGCCCAAATGAAGTAGTCACCCGTTGTCGAGAAGTCGATGTCGTACGCAAGTTCGGGCGCAGTGGTCTCGTTGCCTGTAGAAATCTGCGTACCGTTGTCAGGGTCAGCAAACATTGCAGCTGAACCCGTGAAACCATCGAGATCTGTGTTTTCGATCCAGGAATGATCGCTACGGTCGATGCGCTCGTGATAATTTTCAGCCTCCACGACCACCAGTCCAGCTGTTTCAACAAAAGGCCCATCGTCACTGGGTTCGGTGATTTCTACATCTTGCGACAGCGTACCCGTCTGTCCGGTATTGTCCGTAACAGTAAGCACAACCGTGTAGGTGCCGGCAGCCGCAAACGCATGCGTGATCGTCTCCCCTGCCCCTGTGTTGCCATCTCCAAAATCCCAGTCCCAGTCCGTGATACTGCCATCGTCTGAAGAGGCTGAGCCGTCAAAATCTGCATCGAATGTGCCGGCTACTTGTGTCGCCGTGAAACTGGCCACAGGTAACTGGTTTTCTGTAACTTCAACATCCACCGAAGTTGAACCTGTTGCACCCACGTTGTCGGTTACGGTTAGGACCACCGTGTACGTACCAGAAGCTCCATAGGTATGCGATACCGTTTCACCTGCACTACTATTGCCATCGCCAAAGTCCCAATCCCACGCCGTGATACTGCCGTCATCGGTTGAGGCTGAGCCATCAAAATCCACATCCAGCGTGCCGGCTGTTTGTGTACTTGTGAAAGCAGCTACAGGATCGCCATTGGTAACTTCAACATCTGTAGTAAGTGAGCCAGTTGCACCAAGATCGTCCGTGACAGTCAACGTCACACTATACGTACCTGCAGTGGCATACGTATGCGAGATGGTTTCACCTGCACCAGTATTTCCATCGCCAAAATCCCAATCCCACGCGGCGATACTGCCGTCGTCGCTGGACGTAGACCCGTCGAAGTTTACCTCAAGGGTGCCGGCCACCTGGGTGGCGGAAAACGCTGCCGTCGGTGGCGCATTGGGATCAACCACTTCAACGTCTGAGGTTACCGTGTTGGATGCTCCTGCATCATCAGTTACTGTCAGAGAAACTGTGAACGTACCGGGGGCGGCATAGGTATGGACTGCGGTCTCACCCGTGCCCGTGTTTCCGTCGCCAAAATCCCAGTCCCAATCTGTAATTGTACCGTCATCGGTTGAACCCGCGCCGTCAAAATCGACATCCAATGTACCCGAGACTTGTGTTGCAGTAAAGCTTGCAACAGGGTCCTGGTTTTCCACAACGTCGATATCTACTGTGACCGATCCGGTGGCTCCCAGGTTATCGGTCACCGTCAGCATCACGCTGTACGTGCCGGCAGCAGCATAACTGTGCGACACCGTTTCTCCTGACGCTGTATTGCTATCGCCAAAATCCCAATCCCAAGCTGTGATGCTGCCATCATCTGTCGAGGTTGAGCCATCAAAATCTACGTCCAGCGTGCCGGCTGTTTGCACCGTAGTAAAAGCGGCAACAGGCGCATCATTTATGACATCTGTATCAACCGTGACCGTATTGGTTGCGCCCAGATTGTCTGTCACGGTGAGCGATACACTGTACGTGCCGGCGGCTGCGTAGGTATGGGATACTGTTTCGCCAGATCCGGAGTTACCATCTCCAAAGTCCCAGTCCCAGGCAGTAATGCTTCCGTCATCAGTTGACGACGCAGCATCAAAATCCACATCGAGCGTACCTGTGACCTGCAATGCAGAGAAGGCAGCTACGGGATCTTCGTTTACAACGTCAACATCTTGCGTAGTAGTGTTGGTGGCGCCGAGATTATCCGTCACGGTCAACGAAACGCTATACGTACCAACAGCATCGTAACTATGCGTAGCCGTTTCACCACTTCCCGTGTTGCCATCTCCAAAGTCCCAGTCCCATGCTGCGAGACTACCGTCATCGCTAGACGATGTCGCATCAAAATCCACATCCAGCGTGCCGGCAACCGGATTTGCTGAAAAAACAGCTATGGGGTCTTCATTTACCACATCAACATCTTGCGTGATGGTGTTGGTCGCCCCAAGGTTATCAGTCACTGTAAGGGATACACTGTAGGTGCCGGCAGTGGCATACGTGTGCGAGGCCGTTTCACCTGCACCTGTGTTGCCATCGCCGAAGTCCCAGTCCCAGGCCGTGATGCTACCGTCGTCGCTGGATGATGCGGCATCAAAGTCTACATCGAGCGTGCCGGCGACCTGGGTCGGGGTAAAAGCAGCAACAGGATCTTCGTTTACAATCTCCACATCCTGGATAATGGAATCGCTTGCGCCTTCGTCATCAGTTACCGTCAACGTTACGCTGTAGGTACCTGTGGCCAGATAGGTATGCGAGACTATTTCACCGATGCCGGTATTGCCATCGTCGAAGTCCCAATCCCAGGTAACGATACTGCCATCGTCCGTGGATGCAGCGGCATCAAAATCAACGTCGAGTGTGCCCGCCACAGGCGTCGCCACAAAGAGAGGTACGGGCAGTGGATTGCCCACGTCAATGGTTTCTGTAATCGAATCCGTAGCGCCCAGTTCATCGGTCACTGTGAGGGTGACATCGTAAGTGCCAATCGCAGCAAATGTATGGGTAACAAATTCACCTGAGCCGGTATTGCCATCACCAAAATCCCAATCCCAACTACTGATGGTACCGTCATCGGTAGAACCCGAGCCATCAAAGTCGAGGGTCAGGTCATCCTCGGCAAAGGTAAAAACAGCTGAAGGGTCACTCGAAAACTCGTAGATGTAGGCTGCTGTCATATCGGTATCGGTAAATGCCTCACCAGGTGCGCCTGATATAACATTACCACCTGTTATGTCAACGGCAGAACCAAATCGATCTTGTCCTTCACGATCACTGGCACGAAGTTCTGCAATCTGTGTCCACGTGCCATTTTGTAATTCAAAAACAAATGCAGCTCCGGCGCTCAACAAATCTCCAGACCCAGCATTTTGTGCACCAGAAATCACGCGATCTCCTGAAAGAGAAACCCGACGGCCAAACGTTTCAGCATCCTCATCACTTGTTGCCGTGAGAATGGCTGTTTGATTCCAACTTGCTCCATCAAAATCAAAAACGAACGCCTTGTTCGTGCTTGCTGAAGCAACACGATCTCCTTCGAGATCTACATCTTGGCCGAAAATTTTTTCAGAAGTTAACGGTAAAATTTTTGTCTTCTCAACCCAAATGCCATTCTCCAACTCAAAGATATAAATTCCACCACCGCCCCCAACAGCAATTCGGTCTTCCCAAACGCTTACAGAATTACCGAACCGATCTTCTGCTTGTATGTCAGAAGATTGGAGCTTTGTAGTTTCTGTCCATACGCCATTGATCAGTTCAAATACGTAGGCAGCACCGGCGTCATTTCCTCCAGTATCTTCGCGACGTGCTCCTACTACAATCCGGTCTCCATACACTGAAGAAGACTGCCCGAAGTTATCGCCCGTTTGTAGGTCAGAAGACTCCAATTTGGCTATCTCATCCCATACATCCCCTACTTTATCGTAAACGTACACGGCTCCTTCGTTGCTGCCGTGGTATCGAGAATTGATCACCGCTCGTGTGCCGTGTAGCGACATCTTTCCGCCAAAGTCATCCCCCTGTCCAATATCTGAGGGCTGCACTCGCGTTATGAACGTCCATGCACCATCAATGCGTTCATATAGATATGCGGCCCCCATATTGTCCTCATGTGCAGCACCTACGACTGCGACTTCTTCACTGATTCGGACTTCGATACCAAACCAGGAATTGGGCTCAGCGGTATCAGGAGCGTCTAAGATTGTCTCTACTTGAGCAAATCCTGTTGTCCCTCCTCCAAAAAACAGAAAGATTAAAGTAAACGCGAAGGAGACTATTCGTGGAGTCTTGAAAGGACTTAAAAAGGTAGAAATTAGTCTTCTCGTACTTGGGCCATTTTCATTGGATTGGTTTTTCAAATTTTTCTTGAGAAAACCCAATGAGCGATGCTTCTGCGCATCACAGTGAGTCATTACCATGGTTATTCCATCCTGTTAGAGTAAGCAAAACTTTCTCCAGTAGCGGATGACCACGTATTGCGCGGGCAATTGCAGCTATCTGGAGAAAAATGCAGAGACGGCACCACGTCTGATTAGCTATGTGCGAATCAGTACAGCGTTCTGCGTTGAATTTTGCTAAGAATGGAGTTTTGCTAAGAATGGAGTTTTGCTAAGAATGGAATATGGATACCTTAGGTATATGGCATCCTGCGCCCTGCAGTGATTTCGTCGAATCTCTCATACAGGCGTGTTAGCAAGAGTGGAATAAAGAGGTGTGACCCGCCTAAAGAGGCTAAGCTATAATAAAGACTATATCAATGAAAAAATCGATTATTAACCACTTGATACCCTCAATTTTGGCATAAGATTTCGACTGTGCATGCGTCAAAAAAGATAGGGTGACGCGCCATTTCTTGAAGGGATGTGTTAAGTAAAAAAGGAGATGCACGCGTTCGTGCACCTCCTTTTTTGCATCAATTTATGCGATGATGTTACTTCATCAGCACCATGCGCTGGACGGACTCAAACGAGCCGGCCTGCATGCGGTACAGGTAAACGCCACTCGCAACCGATGCGCCGGCGTCGCTGCGGGCGTTCCAGGTTGCTTCGTAGCGGCCAGCAGCCATCTGGCCATTAACCAGCGTAGCCACACGGCGGCCCATCAGGTCGTATACCTCAAGGCGTACGTCTGAGGCTTCCGGCACGTCAAACCGAATCGTTGTCGTTGGATTGAACGGGTTCGGGTAGTTCGATTCGAGTGCAAACTCAGTCGGCAATCCTGCGGTCAGCGCAAGCTGATCAGCGCCGCTACGGGCTGCTGAAGGCGCTGCACTACAGGCAAACCCTGGGTCGCTGTTTGCACCTGGATCGTAGGTCAACGTAGCATGTGTCACGTTGTCTACGCAAACGCTAATCGTCTGCGGGCGCACGGTAATGGCGTCAGACATCAACATGGCTTCACCACTTGCGTTGGTGTCCTGCGTATCAGCGCCGCTCACGTCATCGCTGAACGTACCCGATACCGTTGCCGTCTCAACAGGATTACCATTCTCATCAACAATAGTAATCACTGCTTCAACATGGCCCGTACCGCCGCCACGTACAACAGAAGTTGTGATGCTTTCGATGTGCATCGTGCCTGCCGTTGTACCGTCGGTTACAGTTACCGACTGGCTGGTTGCGCCTGTTGCGCCGGCGTCGTCCGTTACAGTCAGCGCCACCGTATAGGTGCCGGCTGCAGCGTAGGTGTGATCTGGGTTCTGTCCAGTAGACGAATTGCCATCACCAAAGTCCCAGCTCCAGCTTACAACGCTGCCGTCGCTATCGCTACTGCCATCAGTAAAGCTTACATCCAGATCTGTAGCTGCGAACGTAAATGCTGCTACTGGTGCGTCGTTGCCACCACCACCATCGGTTGTTGCTTCACCCGTGAGTGAAACAGACTGTGATGGATTGCTGCCCGTGTGCGTTACGTCGAGTTGTGCAGTGCGGATATCAGCACCACCGGTTCCGCCACTTTCTGATTCAATCTCGATTGCCGCGATGATAGGCGGACGGTTGTTGCCGCCCAGCGGGAAGTCGATGTCAAGGTTGTTATCACCAGCGGTTACAACAAACTCTTTCATTGTACCTACTTCGCAACCTACCTCAGCAAACGGGTCGTATTCTTCCAGCACTGTGGTACCTTCGATTACGACATCGAAAATGTGGCTACCGTTCTGGCAACGGATAATTTCAGCAAAGAACAAACGAATGGTCAGTTCATCGCCGGCGGTTACAGGGAAATCCCACTCCATAACCGGATCCGCTTTTGCTGCATCGATACGCACAGTCTGGAACAGTGCCTCTGGCGTGCCGGCAGGTACCGAGCTGTCCAGCGTGATTGCACTGGTTGTAGACTGCGTAGCGGTAGCTGACTCGTTTACATAAGCAGACGGATTGGTGTCCGAATCTTCTTCCCAATCCGAAACAAGGTCTCCACCCGCATTCACACGGTAGATCACATCCCCCATCAACGGCGCAGCTGCTGCGCTTGGGGTGAAGGTCACATCAAACGTGCTTGAACCGCCGGCAGGAATCATCACTGATCCACCAAAAGTATCGCTGAAATCAACCGCGTCAGCGCCACTGATTGATACACCCGTAACGTCGAGTGCTGCGGTGCCTGTATTGCTCAGTGTAATGGCAGCAGGTGCAGACGTGGTGCCTTCTTCCTGCTGACCGAAGTCAATGCTACCTGGCGTTACAACCAGCGTACCACTGCCACCACCGCCGTTAGGTTCGGTGACTGTGATCATCTGGTTAACGCCTACATTTGTCAGGATCTGCACTTCGCCTGAAGGCCAGGAAATTTTCAGCTCGTCGATGTTCGTTGCGCTGCCCAACCCAAAATGAACAACCAGTTCATCCTGTGAGTGCGCGCTTGCACCGCCGTTGATCTGGCGCATCCGTGTTGTGCCACCCGTTGTGGCTTCTAGCAGCGTACCAATTGCAGAGCGGTTGCTCACGGTAGCTTCAAGATCAACCTGCAGCCAGTTGCCCTGGCCAGTGGTTACGTTCTCAAAAAGAATGATGCGGTCATTCAGGTTTACCTGTACAATGTCCATGTCGCCGTCGCGGTCATAGTCGGCGATAGCCGTGCCGCGTGCCGGGAACTGGGTTGGGAATCCTGAAGAGGCCGTTACGTCGGCAAAGGTACCGTCGCCATTGTTGTGGAATACAGACTTCACTGCATTGTTCGGCGCAATGGTACCCACAAAAAGATCTTCAAAACCATCCTGGTCGAGGTCAACAAAGTTCACACCCCAAGAGGAGAAGCTCTCAACGCCGGCTGCCGGCGCTGCGTTTTCTGACCATGTACCATCTGGATTACCCAGGTACAACGGGTTGCCTTCAGCAACCGGCTCGTTGCCCGGATCGGGCAGGTCAGACAGGTAAATATCCCAGTCGCCATCCAGGTCGATGTCAGCTACAGCTGTACCCATGCCGGCACCTGAGTCGTCACCAAAACCTGGCATGGTATCACCAAACTCGGTGAAGGTACCGTCGCCATTGTTCTGATAGATCAGGTCGTGGTGAAAAGGAGAAAAATCGTGTACGTTTACTACGTAAAGGTCAGGATCAATATCGCCCGGCGTAAGAAGCCCACCAAAGAAGGCGAGTGAAGGGCGCCAGTCGTCTGTGTCTCCTGTGTCTACCCCACTTGCAACCGTCACGTCGGTAAAGGTGCCGTCACAGTTGTTTTTGTAGAGGAAGTTTTTATTTGAGCTGGTGCCGGCTTCGTCCCAGTCCATATTACCGACAAAAAGGTCGATACAGCTGTCGCGGTCATAGTCGAGCCATGCGCCGGTATAGCTTGCGTAGCCGGGGAGTGCACCCAATGCTGGTGATGCGAGGTTGTCCACGCCGGCTGCTGCAGCTACGTCGATGAACAGTGGCTGTCCGGGAAGCAACTGGTTACCATTCTCTACCCACTGGTTTTGCAGCAAGTGGTTTGCACCACCATCCGCTACATCTGGCGTGAGGTTGGCAACGGTGATGTAGATATCCTGGTCCCCATCGTTGTCGTAATCAGCAAACATGGCGCTGGTTGGCTCACCGATAAGGCCAGCCGGCAGCAGGTCATCCTGATTAGAAAAAGTACCGTTACCTTCGTTGCGGTACAGATGTGAAGGCAGGCTCGAACCGTTGGCTACAAAAAGATCTGGAAATCCGTCGTTGTCATAATCGATCCAAATGGCGCCCAAACCATGGGCAGAAGAAGAGTTGAAGTTATCCGATCCGATACCGGCGGCAACTGCAACTTCATTGAGCTGGATTTGCGCAACGCTTTGCTGCGCAGGCCAGGCTCCTATCAGTACACCTAGAAAAAGGTACCAATAGGATGGTCTGAAGTTAAGCATAAAACTTACCTGGAAATGTTTGCTTGCAGTGATCAAAAGGGGGCATGGAGAGGCGGTAAGAGGGGCGAGCCATACGACTACCAAAAGCCGTTGCCTTCGGGAGACAACGGCTGTTGGTACTGGTATTTCAATAAACTGGTGAACAAGGCATAGCAAACGACGCATCGTTTGCTATGCCTTGCTCGGATTTGGGTGTATTACCCGGTTACTTCATTAACACCATGCGTTTTACTGCTTCGAAAGAACCAGCTTGCAGGCGGTACAGGTATACCCCACTCGCAACAGGTGCGCCGGAGTCGCTGCGTGCGTTCCACGTCGCTTCATAACGGCCGGCACCCAGTTGTCCGTTCACCAGTGTTGCAATCCGGCGCCCCATCATGTCATACACTTCCAGTTTCACGCTGGAGGCTTCAGGAACATCGTATTTGATTGTCGTCGTTGGATTGAACGGGTTAGGGTAGTTTGATTCGAGTGCATACTCGGTTGGCAGATCCACAACTGCTGTTTCTTCGCCAAACACGAGGCCATCAAGGCCACGGTTTGCTTCAGAAATAGGTGCAGAAGCCTGTGGGCTTTCAGCTGGGCCTTCACCTGTTGGCGTAAAGCCGGCATCTGTCGTCATGACAATTTTGTCAACCGACGTACCATCTTCGCGCATCCACAGGTTGAAGGTGTGGCTTCCTGCCGTAGAAATGGTCTGCTCGAGCGTGTTGCCACCACGGGCAAGTCTCAACCATACCCATTCGGAGAGATCTGGCGACTGGATGCCTTTAGACTGTCCGTCAATAGCGCCATCCACACCTACGTGTACGGAGTTGCTACCGGCGTCCGGTGCCCACATCCGGACCCAGATGATGTAATCGCCTGTGGTTGATATATCCAGATCGTAAGAAAGCTCAGGACTTGTGGTGGTAACATCGCTGTCGATGATGATACCATCGTCTGGGCTTGCAATCATGGCGCTTGCGCCGCTAAAGCCGGCGTCGTCCGTGCTTGCCGCCCAGGTCTGACCACTCCGGTCGATCTGCGTGTGGAAGTTTTCTGCTTCCATAACCACCATACCATCAGCCTCGATAAAGGCGCCGCCGGCGTTTGGATCCGTGAGTGTAACCGAAGCGCTCGCGCTACCGGTTGCACCGCCGTCATCGGTAACCGTCAATGCAACGGTATACGTGCCATACGCAGCATAGGTATGAACAGGATTCTGATCGGTTGACGTGTTGCCGTCACCAAAGTCCCAGCTCCAGCTAGCGATCGTTCCATCGCTGTCCGTGCTGCCATCCGTAAAGGTCACTTCGAGATCATTCTCGGCAGAAGTAAAGCTTGCTGTTGGTACAGCATTGCCATCACTTACCGTAACATCCTGTGAGCTTGAACCGGTTGCACCCAGATCATCCGTTACCGTCAGAGACACCGTATAGGTACCGCTGGCTGCGTACGTGATGTCAGGATTTTGTCCGGTTGACGTGTTGCCGTCACCGAAGTCCCAGCTCCAGCTCACAATAGAGCCATCGCTATCGGTACTTGCGTCTGTGAAGCTGACATCCAGATCCGTTGCAGCAAACGTAAAGTCTGCTACAGGTGAATCATTGCCACCCACTGTTGTGGCCTCACCCGTCAGAGAAACGGTGAGTGACGGGTTGGTACCCGTGTGTGTGATGTCGAGCTGGGCATTGCGGATATCGCTGCCACCTGTTCCACTTTCTGACTCGATTTCGATTGCAGAAATGGTTGGTGGGCGGTTGTTGCCACCCAGGGCAAAGTCGATATCGAGGTTGCTGTCGCCGGCTGTTACCACAAACTCTTTCATGGTACCGGTCTCACAACCTACATCGTTGAACACGTCGTATTCATCGAGTACAGTGTTGCCTTCGATGGTTACGTCGAATACATGGCCACCAGACTGACAGCGTACAATCTCTGCGAAGAACAGACGGATGGTCAGTTCATCACCAGAAGTCACAGGGAAGTCCCACTCCATGTTTGGCGCTGCTTTGGCGGCATCCGTACGTGAAGATTGGAACAGCTCCATCGGCGTACCAGCCGGCACTGTACCATCCAATGTAATGGTTGATGCCGTTGTCTGAATAGCGGTTGCCGTTTCGTTGACATAGGCAGAAGGATTACCAGCGTTGTCTTCTTCCCAATCGCCATTCAAATCCCCCCCAACATTGACCCGGTAGATAACGGTGGCAGCAAGTGGTGCTGCAGCAGCGTTCGGGCTGAAGGTTGTGTTGAACGTGGTTGACCCGCCACCAGGAATGGTTACCGGCCCAAAGAAGTCTGTGCTGAAATCAGCTGCATCAACACCGCTCACGCTTACGTCGGTTACGTCCAAAGCGTCCGTGCCGTCGTTTGTGAGGGTAACCAGTGAGCCGGCTGAAGCCGTACCAATATCCTGCTGTCCGAAGTCGATGCTTGTAGGATCAGCAGAAAGGATCATGGTACCACCTGTGCCGCCATCTTCAACAATCAATACGCGCTGGTTGTGGCCGAGGCTATTGATCGTCTGAACGGTACCCGAAGGCCACGTGATGGTCAGGCTGGAAACAGTGCTGTTGCCGAGGCCAAAATAGGCACCCAGGTCATCACCGCCACCGAGGCTTGAGCCACTGCGTGTTTCGAAATACTGTGTACCGCCGTCGGTCATCTGCAATTCAAGGCGTGCGCCGATTCCATCGCGGTTACTCGTGGTACCTTCGAGGTCGACGATCAGCCAGTTGTTGAAATTGCTGTTGTCATTGCGGAAGAGCTTGGATGCGCCGGCGTAGTTGACCAGGAACATGTCCGGGTCGCCGTCAGCATCGTAATCAGCATAAACGCTGGTCCGCGTTCTGAGCGGGTCGTTCATGCCGCCGCTTTCGCTGGACGTATTGGTGAACGTACCGTCTCCGTTGTTCACCCAGAGCTCAGACTCAACATCTACATCGTTGTTTACCTCACCAGCAGCCAGGTAGAGATCCTGCCAGCCATCAAGGTCATAGTCGAAGAAGTTTGCACCCCAGGACCATGCTGCAGAGTGTACGCCGGCTGCTGTGGTAACTTCAGCGAAGACGCCGTTGTCGTTACGCAGTAAAACGGTACCTGCGCGGCCTTTTTCGCCCGGAGGCACAGAGCCGTCAGCGCCGTTGTCTGAGTAGAAGAAGTCCATGTCACCATCACGGTCGTAGTCGCCTACGGCGATACCCATACCATTCTGGCACCAGTCTGCTGAAACAGATTCAGCAACCTGGGTGAAGGTCCAATCGGTTACCCCGTCTGTACCACCGTCGTTTCTCCACAACCGCATGGTATCGGTGCTTTCAAACGGACAGTCGTTAATTTTATACAGATCGAGGTCGCCGTCGTTGTCGTAGTCGGTCCATGCACCAATGAAACTGTGGCCTACACGATCGCCACCTAACATGGAATCAGATACGTCAGTGAATGTACCGTCGCCGTTGTTGTGATACAGGTAATCCTGTGCCTGTGTGGCATCATCAGGAATGCCGGCATCTGCCATTGGCTCGTGATGGCTCACAAACAGATCGAGGAAACCGTCGCCGTCGTAGTCACCCCAGGAAGCCGAAGTACCACGGCGTGCGCCATTTGTACCGAGGCCTGAACCCGCAGTAATGTCGGTAAACGTGCCGTCGCCGTTGTTCTCAAAAAATACGTCTTCTTTGGAGTTGGAGAGGTACATGTCTTTGTCGCCGTCGTTGTCGTAGTCAGCTACAGCAACGCCAGAGCCATCGTGCGAAGCATCAGCAACGCCGGCAGCTGCGGCAACGTCGGTGAACGTACCACCATTGTTCTGGAACAGGCGGTTTGCACCGGTTCGCATGGTCATATAGAGATCCTGGTCACCGTCGTTGTCGTAGTCGAACCACGCTGCACCAGAGCCGATACCCATGTCAGTGAGCGCGCCACCATCATGGATAACAGAAACACCCGCGGCAGCAGATACCTCGGTGAACAGGTCACCAGGAGCAGTTGTCTGCTCGGTTACGGCGATCATCTGGTTGACGCCAACGTTTGTCAGCGTCTGTACAATACCTGAAGGCCAGGAAATTGTGAGCTGATCGACGTTGGTTGCACTACCAAGACCAAAGTGAACCATCAGGTCGTCCTGTGAGTGTGCACTTGCACCACCATTCACCTGGCGCATCCGGGTAACACCACCAATGGTTGCTTCTACGAGCGTACCGATTGCTGAGCGGTTACTAACCGTTGCATTGAGATCAATTTCCAGCCAGTTGTCGGATGTGCTGGTTACGTTCTCATACAGATCGATGCTTCCGTTGAGATTCACCTGCACAATATCAATATCATCGTCACGGTCAAAATCTGCTGCGGCCGTACCGCGCGCTTCGTGGCCGGTTACAAAACCGGAGCCAGACGTTACGTCCGAGAACGTACCATCACCATCATTGCGATAAATCGTCTGAATTTGTGTATCTGGGGCGATCGTACCTACAAAGAGGTCTTCAAAACCATCCAGGTCAAGATCGGTGAAGTTCGCCCCCCAGGAAGGACCGCTTGCAACGCCGGCAGTTGGACCTGCGTTTTCGCTCCAGGTACCATCTGGCTGGCCGAGATACAGCGTGTTACCTTCCATAACAGGCTCAACAGGCGGTGCAGGCAAGTCTGTAATGTAGATGTCCCAGTCACCATCGAGGTCGATATCACCAACAGCCGTTCCCATGCCAGCGCCCGAGTCATCGCCAAAGGTAGGCATGGTACCGCTGAATTCTGTGAACGTACCGTCCCCATTGTTTTCATAAATGAGGTCGTGATGGTAAGGAGAAGCGTCGTGTACGTTTACCACGTACAGGTCTGGATCGATATCACCAGGCGTCAGCAAACCGCCGAAAAACGCCAGCGTTGGACGATAATCGTCATCATCACCAGTATCAACGCCACTTGAAACGGTTACGTCGGTGAAGGTACCGTCGCAATTGTTTTTGTAGAGTTGGTTTGCGTTGGTATTCACCCCGCCCTGGTCCCAAACCATGTTGGCCACGTAGAGGTCAACACAACCGTCGCGGTCATAATCGAGCCATCCGCCGGAGTATGACTTGTAGCCTGGGTTGGTACCAAAAGGTACAGCCGGCAGGTTATCTACGCCGGCAGCCGCTGCTACGTCAATAAAGAGAGGTGTACTGAGGGCGTTTCCGTTCTCTACCCACTGGTTTTGGAGGAGAATATTTGCTCCGCCGTCCGGTGAAAAAAGATCGCCAGAGCCAACAGCGATATAAATGTCCTGGTCACCATCGTTGTCATAATCAGCAAACATGGTGCTGGTCATTTCAACGCCGGGCAATACGGGTAGCAGATTGTCTGCATCGGTGAAGGTACCATTGCCTTCGTTGTGATACAGATGTGCTGGCAGTCCTGAACCGTTGCTTGCAAAAATGTCAGGAAAACCATCGTTATCGTAATCTACCCAGATTACGCCCAGTCCGTGCCGGGACGAACTGTCATATGAATCGGAACCTACGCCGGCCGAGACGCCGATTTCGTTAAACGAAATCTGCGCCGTCGCTTGTGTAAACGGCATAGCCCCAATCACTATGCATAACCATACATAGTGTTGAAACTTTTTGAGTTGATGCATCGAGCTCACCTAGTAAAAAACTTGCAGTTGATCATTAGGGGGGCAAAACTAAGAGCGGGCGCTGACGGAAGGACAGCTGGTGGGGAGCGTGCAGGGTCGGACCTGCAAGATGGGGGAATCAGGACTCGTATAGAACGGAATGCTTATGAATCTACAATAATCCGCTCGTAGCGAGAGGGGGGGAACTTTGGCGTGGATATTTGTAGGGTGATAGGCAAACTGGAGTAATCCTTTCTCGCGAAAGGATTGAAATCTGCCTATTTTTCGGCTATTTAGCGTATGATACCGAGCGAACTTCGCGGATAACCGTTACCTTCACCTGCCCCGGGTATTGCATCTCGTTCTGTATTTTTTTCGAGATATCTACCGCAAGGATTTCGGCTGATGCATCCGAGATCACATCATGGTTCACAAGCACGCGAATTTCCCGGCCGGCCTGGATCGCGTACACCCGCTCAACGCCATCAAATGCGCGCGCGAGGTCTTCCAGCTTTTCAAGCCGCTTGATATACGACTCAAGCGCTTCGCGGCGGGCGCCCGGGCGGGCACCGGAAATCGCATCAGCGGCCTGCACAACGGGGGCAATCATGCAGTTCATCTCGATTTCGTCGTGGTGGGCGCCAACAGCATTGCACACATCCTCATGCTCCTTGAACTTGCGGCACAAATCCATGCCAACAATAGCGTGGGGATGCTCAATTTCTTCTTCAACCACCTTCCCGATGTCATGCAACAGGCCGGCACGCGTGGCTAACATCGTATTGAGGTTCAACTCTGCTGCCATCATAGAGGCAATACGGGCCGTTTCGATGGAATGGGAAAGCAGATTTTGGCCGTAACTTGTGCGATACCGCATCCGACCTACCAAACGAATGAGTTCGGGGTGCATGCCGTGCAAGTTAAGGTCGATAACGGTCCGTTCACCAATTTCAATCAACTCATCCTCTATTTCGAGTCGCACTTTCTCAACCACTTCCTCGATACGCGCAGGATGGATTCGGCCGTCTTGTACGAGCTGAATTAGAGCCAAACGGGCAACTTCCCGACGCACCGGGTCAAACCCTGAAAGGATTACTGCTTCTGGGGTATCATCTACAATAACCTCAATACCCGTGGTCGCTTCAAAAGCACGAATATTTCGGCCTTCCCGGCCAATAATGCGGCCTTTCATTTCATCCGATTGGATGTTGACCACAGAAACTGTGTTTTCGATCGCATGGGAAGCTGCAGTCCGCTGAATAGCGGTGAGAATGATTTTTCTGGCTTCCCGGTTGGCTTTGAGTTTGGCTTCGTCGCGAATTTCTTTCACCATCGAAGCAGCTTCAAGCTTTACTTCTTCGAGGTACTGCTCCAGCATGGCCTGCCGGGCATCTTCCGCAGACATGCCTGTAATGGATTCAAGCTTACGGAGTTGCTGTTCGAGAATGCTGTCCAGGCGATCTTTGCCGGCCTGCACTTTCGCATTGGCATCTTCCGATTCCGCTTTCAGCTGGCGGGCTTCGTCCTGGCGCTTTTTGATGTCTTCATGTAAAAGGGCAGACCGCCGGCGAAGCTTTTCGGCTTCAACCTGGCTCTGGCGTACCTCTTTTCTCATTACATCCAGCATATCCGTAGCTTTCAGCGAGATCTTTTCGCGTTCAGCCAGGCGCTGGGCACGGCGGGATAGTTTTTCTTGTCGCTGCTCAATTTTTTCTTTTGAGCGGCGGAGGGCACGTCTGGCTTCTCTTTTCTCCTGCTCGAACGTTTCTACACGTTCATTTATATCAGACTCAAGCCGATCAAGTTGCTCGTAACGCGCGCGTTTTTCAACATCAACTTCGGTGAGTAAGCGCTGCGACTCAAGCTGCGCCTGTTGCGAGTTACGGGATACAACAAATCTGCTGAGAACAATGCCTAAAACAAGGGCAACTAATGCCACGGCAACCGTAATTGGATCCATAGCTTCCTTACTTTATCTATAAAAATGCCCCGGTGGGCTCCACATGCTGCGGACCACACCGGGGCATCGCTATAAAAGCATGTACTAACCCGAGTTGGAGATATGAAGAACTTCTTCACACACATTTGGGGCGCCGCTCAAATTCTTTCTTCTTCCACGGCTCCCCGATCACTCGAAGATGATCCCGTAGCAAGTACGAGACTATGGCCTGTAGTCAGAATTTGAAGTGTGGCTCCCTATTGAACGTAATTGTAAAGTTCTTATACGTGCAAAACGGGCCAGTACGCTTGCCCTATATGGGGCAAGTATCGTTTATATCCTGCGACACCTTAGCAGTTCCACACAAAAGCTGCAGGATTTACGTTGCTATCCGGTATGTTGAACCTAAACAATCGAAAAAAAATCAAAAAAACCAGTCCTTCGCCGAAGAACTGGTGCCCACGCAAGCATTGCGGGTAAATTTTGAATGGATAGCCTTGCTTTTGCCTCAGAATTTACAATTTCATTGAGCCGGCAACATCAGGATTTCTTTTTGCGCGCACCCGCTTTTGGCTTCGCTGTTTTTTTCGAAGCAGCACCGTTACCGGCCTTATCGGCAGTTTTTTCAGCCGTTTCCTCGATTGTTTTTGCTGTAGCCTTATTGCCGGATTCTGCGTCGAGCACAAAAGAGAGCTTGTCTGTCAACACAACCAGTTCTTCATCTGTATCAGCAATAATTTTATCCTGCTGATCTCGCGCGGTGTGCAATTCTTCTGCAATAGACAATGCAGCTATCACTGCTGTTGTGATTTCCGGCTGCTTGGGAAAGGCGGTACGAAACGCCGTCATTTTATCGTCAACATATGCGGCGATTTCTTTTGTCATCGCCTCATCTTCCTCATTTACACGTAAGGTGTACTCGCGCCCCATTACCCGGACGCTAATCGACTTTTCCATGTGTTTACTTGCCTACTCCAGCGGGTCCTTGTTATCAAGGTAGTTGTCGATAGACTGAATAAACCCTTCAACTTTGCGCTTGAGCGCTTCGGGGTCTGTATCCAGTAGCAAAAGGCCCGCCTCATCTCCCCCATGGGAAGCCGGCGTTGACTCCAGGGTCGCTATACGCTCTTGTAATGCATCGTTTTCCTCGCGCAACCTGACCAATTCATTGGCTGCACGCTCCACATGATCACGCAACTTCCGCAACGCACGCGTACCTTTCAAACCCGTACCACCAGGAGACGCTGCAGGCTGAGGTTTTGACTCAGCTGGTGTTTCCGCAGCAGCTTCCACAGCAGCTTCCTCAGCATCAGGGGCTTCTTCGTTTTCTTTATTTTCAGCAGCTTCCATGAATGAAGGCCATCAGATTCGATTGAATGTACCGTGCATTTATCCGCATTACCTTTCGGCGCTGATAAAAACAAACAGTATAAATCAAAGGAGATTACAGAAAAATGTATGTGGCGTCAAGCAAGGCTTAACTCCTTGTTTACACTCAATATAACAATCTATTGACGAAGTTCAGCACCGAAGCCATCATTTAGCGCTTTTATCACGGCTTTCACCTTCGCATCCACCTCTTTATCCTTGAGTGTCCGGTGTGCGCCAAAGCGCAATCCGAAGGCCACGCTTTTCTTGTCAGCAGCCACACGTTCCCCCTGGTAGACATCAAAAACTGATACTTCCTGCAAGAGATTTCCGCCGGCACGGCTTATTGCTTCACTCAAGCCACCCACATCCTGGTCACGATTCACAATCACCGCCAGGTCGCGGTCTACAGCGGGGAATCGGCTGATCTTTACATACTTCGGGCTCAATTTGCCGGCAGACATTTTGAACAATACATCCCAGTTGATTTCGGCAAAGTATACAGGCGTCTTTAATCCATATGCCTCTTGCTGCTCAGCAGATAACCGGGCGATTACCCCCACGCGCTTCCCATTTCGGGCCAACGTTAAGTGGTAGGCTGTAACCGGACTGGCGCTATAATTCGCCTCTCCTGTTATACCAGAAACGCCCATTGCAGCCAGCAATGCGAAAACTTCGCCTTTTAAATCGTGGAACGTACCGTCACGTGCCTCAGCATCCCAGTTTGCACCCTGCGCCAGGCCGCTCATCACCATAAGGAGTGACGTCTGCTCAGCGTAGCCGGCAACAACCGCCCCTTTTTTGTCCCCCTTTTTGAATACGTGACCGAACTCCATAAAGCGCAACACCCGCTGGCCATGGTTCTGGTTGTACGCCATTACGGTCAACAAACCGGGAAGCATACTCGGACGCAACGCAGCCATCTCCTGCGAAATCGGCTTCAGCGTGTACACCACATCCCCCTCCTGGCCAGTAAGAATGGGCACATTAAACAATTCAGCAACTTCCTTGCGGACCATGCTGTTGGTGAACGTTTCCCGGTACCCCAGCCCAGCCAATACGCCCCGTACGTTACCACGCAGCGTGGTATTCTTTACAACATGCGGTGTTATGCTCGGTATTGCAGTCTGTGCGGGCTCTGGCACACTGTTGTATCCGTAGAGTCGTGCTACTTCTTCGATAATGTCGATTTCGCGCGCAACATCCGGACGGAAACTCGGCACAGTGCAGGTGTAAGTGCGCGCATTCCCCGAGCCGGCCACCTCTACGCCAAAGCCGATAGCCTTAAGCAAGCGTTCAATTTCTTCTGCTGCAATTTCGTGCCCGATAATTTGTCCAACGCGTTTGTGACGCAGCGAAACCACTGGCATTTCAACGGGTGCCGGGTGTGCATCTACCATACCGTCAACGATGGTCCCGTCGCCCAGCGCAGCAATCAGCTCTGCGGCACGGCGCGCAGCCCATACCTGTCCATCTGAATCCACGCCGCGTTCAAAGCGATATGAGGCATCCGTTTGCAGACCAAGTGCTTTGGCCGTTCGGCGGATGGTAGACGGGTCAAAATACGCGCTTTCGATCAGCACGTTGACTGTTTCGTCTGTTACCTCAGAATTTTGTCCACCCATTACACCGGCAACAGCTACTGACCGGTCACCATCACAGATCATCAAGGTTTGATCTGGCAGTTCGCGTTCTTTGTCATCGAGTGTGGTGAATTTCTCCTTTTTGCCGGCATAGCGAACAATGATTTTTTTGCCGGCAATCTGGTCGTAGTCAAATGCGTGCAATGGCTGGCCACATTCAAACATCACGTAGTTGGTGATATCAACGACATTGTTACGTGGGCGTAAACCGATCGCAAGCAACCGTTGCTTCAACCATGCTGGTGATTCCTTGATGGTCACACCACGAACAACCATGGCAACATAACGCGGACAAGCCTCCGGTGCCTCAATGGTTACCTCTACCTGGTCTGCAGCAGCACCCCCGGCTTCAGGCAGCGCAAGCACAGGCTTTTTCAAGGGCGTATCCACAAGTGCTGCAATATCACGTGCCGCGCCAATGTGGCTGATGGCATCCGGACGGTTAGGTGTGATTGCAATATCAATCACATGGTCCTGGTGCACTACATTACGGGCAGCAAGATAGGCTACGAAATCCTCTCCAATGGTTGCAGCTTCATCCAGCACCATGATGCCGGCGTGATCACCAGACAACCCCAACTCATCCTCAGCGCAAATCATCCCCTGCGACAGTTCACCGCGGATTTTTGATTTTTTGATTTTGATCGCCACCTTTTCACCGGGATTGTCGCGATCGGGTAGCATGAGCGTTGTGCCAATAGTAGCAACGGGCACCGTTTGGCCGGCCGCCACATTAGGCGCCCCACATACGATGTGCAGCAACTCCTCAGCACCCACATCAACAGTACAGACGCGTAGCCTGTCGGCATTCGGATGTTGCTCAGCTGTTGCGACACGGCCAACCACAACGCCTTCCAGCGAAGCACCTTCTACGATGATCTCTTCCACTTCCAGGCCGCTCATCGTCAACATCTCTCCCAGCGCTTCCGGATCGAGGTTGTGATCGACGTAATCTTTGAGCCAGTTATAACTAATTTTCATCTGGTTTGACGCTTAAAACTGTTCCAGGAAGCGAATATCGTTTTCGTAGAAAATGCGCAGGTCATCAATGCCATACCGTAACATTGCAATGCGCTCTACGCCCATACCGAAGGCATAGCCTGTGTACTTTTCAGGATCCACATCCACAGCTTCCAACACGTTGGGATCTACCATGCCGCAGCCAAGGATTTCGAGCCAGCGCCCACCACCAGGCAATGACGCATCAGCCATCCAGATGTCCATTTCTGCGCTTGGCTCAGTAAACGGAAAGAAGCTGGGGCGAAACCGCGTGACCACGTCTTCTCCGAAAATGGCGCGGGCAAACATGTGCAACACCTGCTTGAGGTCTGCTAACGTGACGCCCACATCTACATAGAGGCCTTCTACCTGGTGAAACACGCAGTACGACTTGTAGGAAATCGACTCGTTGCGATACACGCGCCCCGGCACGATGACGCGCACGGGTGGCGGTTGCGACTTCATTACGCGGATCTGAACAGGCGACGTATGGGTGCGAAGCACAACGGCTTCCTGGTCAGGTGTAGTTTCGCGGATGAAGAACGTATCCTGCATATCCCGAGCCGGGTGATCCGGCGGGAAGTTGAGCGCAGTAAAGTTGTGCCAGTCGTCTTCAACTTCGGGTCCTTCGGCAATCGTGAACCCGTAGCTTGTAAAAATGCGCTGGATCTCTTCGAAGGTTTGGGTAAGCGGGTGCAGCGAGCCAACAAGCGGCGTCCGGCCCGGGAGTGTAATGTCGATGTCTCCTTGCTTGAAACCAGCGGCTTTTTTGGCCTGCTGCGCGCCTTCAAGCCGGCGCTCAGCCAGCTGTTTGAGCGCGTTGATGTGCTGACCAAACGCAGGGCGCTCAGCAGAAGGCACATCTTTCAGTTGCTTGAACAGATCGGTGATGCGGCCACTTTTACGGCCGAGATAATTGACGCGAAAAAGCTCCAACGCTTCTTCTGAGTCGATGCTGGCAGTTTCAATTTCCTGGCGTATTTGATCTACAAGGTCTAACATGGTCCGATTAACGGGGTCAGTTAAAGATGGACGCATAGTGCGCAAAATGGCACACCACACGAGGGTAGAAAAAACAAAAAAATCCCGCCTCACCTGTTAACAGGGACGGGATTTTCATCTACTCGCTGAGTAACCGATCAGCCCCCTGGTCAACAGGCAATTGGCGTGATCGTAAAAAATCGATATTGAATCGGGTTACTCATTTTGAAATTGTTTTCACAACTTGGGTGAACGCCGCAGGATCGTGTACGGCAAGATCAGCCAGTACTTTACGATTCAGGCGAACGTCAGACTTACGGAGCGCGCCGACCATACGTGAGTAAGTGGTATCATTAAGGCGTGCTGCAGCATTGATACGCGTAATCCAAAGCCGGCGAAACTGACGTTTGCGCTGACGACGGTCACGGTAAGAATACATAAGTGCTTTTTCGACTGCATTCTTGGCAACCGTGTACACTTTACTCCGGCGACCCCAGTATCCTTTGGCAAGGTTCAGGATCCGTTTCCGGCGTTTCCGTGAAGCCACTCTATTTTTTGCTCGAGGCATAGCTTCCTGTCTCTTCTAAATTCGATGGTTTAAACTTAACCAGAAATCATGCGCTTCATCCGAGGCTCGTCACAGGTAGCAACGAGGGTCTTCTTGCGCAGATTGCGTTTCCGCTTCTGGGATTTTTTTGTCAGAATGTGGCTGGAGAAAGCTTTCTCGCGCTTGAGCCGGCCTGAACCGGTTACTTTAAAACGCTTTTTCGCGCCACTATTGGATTTCATTTTTGGCATAACGTACGTCACCTCTGGGAGCAGTGCTGCTCAACGGGGTTCATCCCCAAAAAAGTCGACACTATACGCACGCAGTCTCCAATACGTTTCCGCCTTTTGTTAAGAAACGCCCAATTGTCTGGTTTTTTGAACCAAAAGTTACGGGGCAAACCCTGAAGGGCCGCCCCGTTATATCCTTTAGCAGGTATCAAAAGTCGCGTGCGCTTTTAGACGTGCCTGGCGCAAACAACGCTTTTGATCTAAACTGCCTATTTCTTCTTTTTCTGCGGAGACATGATCAACGTCATGCGCCGCCCCTCCATTCTTGGCCCCTGATCTACTTTACCAACCTCTTCGAGGGCCTGGATAAAGCGTTTCAGAAGCTGTGCGCCGTGGTCTTTGTACAAGATATCGCGGCCGCGAAACTGCACCCATGCTTTCACCATGTTTCCGTCAGACAGAAACTGGCGTGCATGTTTAACCTTAAACTCGAAGTCGTGCGTATCCGTACGCGGACGGAAACGAATCTCTTTGAGTGAGACCGTCTGGGTCTTTTTTCGCGCTTCTTTGTCTTTCTTCTGCTGTTCGTACTTGTATTTTCCGTAGTCAATAATCTTGCAGACCGGCGGCTCCGCGTTCGGAGAAATTTCTACCAGATCAAGATCATAACCTTCAGCAAGGGCCAATGCTTCTTCCAGGGTGTAAATACCATGTTTTCCACCCGGATCAACCACGCGCACTTTAGATGCCCTGATTTGCGTGTTTATTCGTACTCTTTGTTTTGCGATGACTTTTCTGAATTTGTTGCTGTTAATAACTAATTGCACCTGTTCGGCTGGTGCAAAGTAAGCCTTTTATTAAAAAAAGTGAAGAAATAATGTCACGCTGTCAATTCAGACCGGTTCCATCGTGATTGCCGGGTGTCGAATGCCGAAGGCCGATTTGCTGTGCAACATCACAACATATCGATCATGAATCAACGTGCATCAATCACCAATCGGGTTACCTAGTCGCCAATCGCCTCATCAATCTCCGCCTGAATCCGTTCGATAAACGCATCCAATGACACTGTTTCCTGCGCCCCTTTTCCATGCTGGCGAACCGCTACTGTGTTTTCTTCCAGTTCGCGCTTTCCGAGGACGAGCATATAAGGCGTTTTCTGGGTTTCTGCATCCCTGATTTTACGACCAATTTTTTCGTTGCGGAAATCGCATTCAGTCCGCAAGCCGGCTTTCATAAGCTTGCTCTTGATGGTTTCGGCATAGTCGAACAGATCTTGAGCAATAGGAAGCACAGTCACCTGTACCGGCGAGAGCCATGTCGGAAAGTTGCCACCGCAATGCTCAATCAGCACTCCAATAAACCGCTCTAGTGAACCCAATGCCGCGCGGTGAATCATTACAGGCCGGTGCTTTTCATTGTCTTCGCCAATGTAGGTCAAGTCAAAGCGCTCGGGCAAATTATAGTCCAATTGAACGGTGCCCAACTGCCAATCACGGCCCAGTGCATCTTTAACCATGAAATCTAGCTTGGGGCCGTAAAATGCAGCTTCCCCTTCTTCTTCGGTTATGTCTAGTCCCATTTCCACTGCTGCTTCCCTGATGGCCTGCTCTGCCTGATCCCACAGGGCATCATCTCCGGTATACTTCTCTTTGTTATTAGGGTCACGCAGGGACACCTGGGCTTTGTATGAATCGAAGCCAAGCGCAGTAAAGAGCGACAGAGTCAGCTCAATTGCATCTTTAAACTCTGCTTTCACCTGATCTGGCCGACAGAAGAGGTGCGAATCATCGATAGTAAACCCACGCACACGCGTCAGCCCGCCCATCTCACCAGACTGCTCGTAACGGTATACCTGCCCAAACTCCGTCAAGCGCACCGGTAATTCGCGGTATGAACGCAGCCGATCGCCGTAAATCATGACGTGATGTGGGCAGTTCATCGGCTTGAGGAGGTAACCTTCGTTGGCCTCCTCATCTTCAATCATTGGTGGAAACTGGCTATCTTTGTAGTAGGGATAGTGGCCACTGGTTTTGTACAGCTCAAGCCGGCCAATATGTGGCGTAATTACAGTCTGGTATCCGCGCGCCACCTGCTTTTTCTTCAGGAAATCAACCAGCGTATCGCGAAGCAAAGCTCCCTTTGGGAGCCACAGCGGCAGGCCTGGACCTACCTTCTGACTGAACTTGAACAACTCCAGTTCACGGCCAAGTTTTCGGTGATCGCGTTGACGCGCCATTTCGAGACGCTCCAGGTATTCATCAAGTTCTTTCTTCTTGGGAAAGGTGATTCCATAGAGGCGGGTCAACTGCGGCCGATCGCTATCGCCACGCCAGTATGCGCCGGCAATGTTCAGAATCTTTGGGTTTTTGATAACTCCGGTGGCAGGGATATGCGGGCCACGACAGAGGTCTGTAAAATCACCTTGCTCGTAGAACGTAATATCACCGTCAAGTTCATCGATCAGCTCGAGCTTGTACTCATCACCTTTCTCTTTGAAGTAGGCAATCGCCTCTTCTTTTGACACATCACGACGGGTAAACGGCACATTCCGCTTAGCCAGTTCGCGCATTTTGTTTTCGATGTCCGTAAGATCTTCCTGTGAAAGCTTACGATCACCAAGATCTACATCGTAATAGAAGCCTTTTTCAATCGCAGGACCAATACCAAACTTGACACCCGGATAGAGCGCTTCAAGCGCTTCAGCTAACAAGTGTGCGGAGGAGTGCCAGTATGCCTTTTTACCGTCTTCTTCATTCCATGTAAGAATTGCAACAGTAGCATCGGTAGTAATGGGCCGTCCCAGGTCCCATACTTCGTCATTCACGCGCGCAGCAAGTGCCTCGCGTGCGAGCCGGCCTGAGATGCCGGCCGCTATTTCAGCCGCAGTTACACCGACTGCTTTCTGATGTACCGATCCGTCCGGTAACGTAATGTTGATTTGCTCCGCCATGTAGCGTGTTCTTCTATTACAATTAAGCGTATTAAAGGAAGCTCATGCTAACCCTTCAGGCTGTTTTTCGTTTCGTTTAGCATAGCAAGCGCAATTGACCCCGTAGAACCCTGGACAGCGCGTTGGGTTAGCCGGAGTGAGGAGTGAGGAGTGAGGAGTGAGGAGTGGTCAAGTCCTGAAATAGGTTGACAATGAATTAGTGTATAGTTTGTGATTTAAGCCCAGTTCGGTAGACCTGGTCGGGTTTCCGATAGCCGAGTGTTGTATGTGGACGTTCGTGATTATAGAGCCAGACTGCCTCTCGTAATGCCTGGCGTACTTGCTTGAGGTTGATAAAGCAACCATCAAGTCCATATTCCAGTTTGAGTATGCCATTGACC
>JBCCIM010000084.1 GCA_039111535.1 Bacteroidota bacterium
CAAAGAAAAGGGCACCACCAAATAAAAACGCACTTTTATCGCCATACGCTCAAGGCCTCCTGAATTTTATTCAGGAAAACGCTTCGATAAAAGTCCCTCGCACACCGCCGCGCATTTGGTGGACGTCCTGCACACTAAATTGCTAATAACGAACTGAACTTTGACAGCTACTATTTTTTCTGAACACTCTTGACATCGAACAAGGAATTTCGAATGTAGAAGTAACGTTATTTCGGCATTCAAAATTCCTTGCTCGATGTTCTGCGATTCAATCCTGCTTCACAGCCGGCAGAATACGCTCATCGAATGCGCGCGCGGTAAACATTTCAGGCCGATTGTGGATATTCCAGCCATTAAACACAAGCACGATATCGTGTTCAGGCGAAACGATCACAAATTGTCCGCCGTATCCGTTACCAGCAAAAACAGGTGTCCCCCCTGCTTCATGTCCGGATATCCACCACTGATAGCCATAGCCTGAATCAGTCTCACCGTTCTCGGGCCAGATATCAGCAACCACTGGTGCCGTGGATTTTTCGACCCACGCTTCCGAGATGACCTGCTTGTCTTTCCATTTCCCTTTGCGCAGAAATAGATAACCAATGCGCGCCAGGTCGTGTGTTTTCAGGTACAATCCGCCTTCGGTATCCACTTCTCCCATCGGCGTGATTTTCCAATAATACTCCTTGATGCCGATAGGCTTAAAGAGCTTTTCGTCGGTCCACTGGTCCACGCGCTGTCCAGTGGACAGGCCCACCAGCTTGCCCAGGAGCACGCTTACGCCACTGTTATAGTCGAACTTGGTGCCGGCCGCTTCACGCATGGGCTGATCGAGCACAAACTGAATCCAGTTGTCGCTTGCTTCTATCAGGACACAGCTGTTTGTTGCGTCGTCGTAGGAGATCATTTCATTCCAGTCGATCCCACTCCGCATCGTCAGCAGATCATCAAGGGTAATGTCGCCGCGCCGGCTGTCTTCAAAATCCTGCGCATAGCCCGAGAACATCGCCATTGGCTTGCTTTCTACGCCATCGAGGTGTCCTTCATCAACGGCAATACCAAGAGCAGCAGAGGTGATACTTTTGGTAACAGACTGCAACGTGTGCAGCTTTGTATCCTGATAGTAAGGATGCCAGGCTGGATGGTCGTAATTGTACTGATGGTTGGTCGTATCGTATTCGGCTGCGATGCTTTCGTAATCCTGTGTATAGTGATGGTCTGCAATCACTTTGCCGTGCCGGATCAGTAAAAAATGATCAATGAGTCCGTATTTGCCGGCAGCGATATCGGTTTGCAGCGCTTCAATAGCTGCGGCGTCAACCCCTTCAGCCTCTGGGGTAGAAACAGGCCAATTTTCGTCTGGCCATGTATATGCAGCTTCAGCAGGCGCAGCCTGATTGGATGTACAGCTCAGTGCTACGCTAGCTACGAGCAGCAATGAGAGGTATCGGATGGATTTCATATCTATGGTACCGTGCGTATGATTTTACGTTGTCGCCTCAAGGTACAAGGTTTGGGCAACAAATCCTGTAAAATTACGATGCGAGTAACCCGCGTTCGGCTAGCGACGTGAAGCCCCTTCCGGCAATGATGAGGTGGTCATGTATGGGGATACCCATAATGCTGCCGGCCTCTACAAGCTGTCGCGTTACACGGATGTCTTCCCGGCTGGGCTCGAGGTTGCCCGATGGGTGGTTATGTAGACAAATGAGCGCTGCTGCATTCTCGAGAATGGCTTTCTGAAAAACAGCCCGCGGCTCAACAATGCTCGCCGCCAGGCCACCTTCGCTGATGGTATAGTCCTCCATGATGACATTCGCGCTGTTGAGGAGCACTATTTTGAAAATCTCCCGCTTTAAGTCCCGCATCAAAGGGCCATAGACAGCTGCTACATCTTCGGGTGAGGTGATTTGTATGCGCGTCTCTTCTTGCTGCGACTCTACGCGCCGGCCAATTTCAAACGTAGCAACAAGCTGCGCTGCCTTTGCTTTCCCAATCCCCCCAACTTGCTGCAGCGCGCGCACATCGCGGTTAGACAGGGCGCGCAAATTACCAAATGCCTTGAGCAATGCCCGACCCAGTTGAACGGCGGAGACAGGGCCTTTTTTCAAGCGGGTCCCGGTGCCAAATACGAGGGCAACAAGTTCTGCATCGGAGAGGATAGCCGGCCCATGTTTGAGCAAGCGTTCACGAGGCTGGTCGCCCTGATCCCATTGGCGAATGGGTGCCTGATACGGCGTTGATTCGGATACCAGGGTGAGTTTTTTCATCGCTGCCAGGTGTTTACCCTAACAGACGCGTTTTAGCGGCACGACGAACCGCGCATAGATCATTTTTCTTGGCTAACCATTTCGTTGGTGTATTCCTGATAGCTACCGCAAAGGCGAAGGAATGCTTCGCTGGCTTATGCCTGGAAAGCCTTTGCTGGTGCTGAGAGATTCGCTAGCGTATACCTGGAAAGCCTTTACTGGTGCTGAGAGATCCTTCGCTGCGCTCAGGATACGGCCTTGCCTTTAATAGGCAAGGCCTAATTCGGCACTAACTCATTAAGGAGGTCTTCATTAGTGGGTGACTGCTGGAAATGGCGCAGCAGGGCCTGCATGGCGTCGATGGGGGGACGCTGGTTCAGGGCGCGGAAGAGGCGGTGGTGCTGGGCAACTGAGTCGCCGAGCAACAGTTCTTCGTTTCTTGTGCCGCTTTTCTTCAGGTTGATGGCAGGGTAAATACGCTTGTCTGCCATTTTACGGTCTAGCACAATCTCTGCGTTGCCCGTTCCTTTGAACTCTTCAAAAATCACTTCATCCATACGGCTTCCTGTTTCTACCAGTGCCGTGGCGATGATGGTAAGTGAACCACCAAACTCAATATTACGTGCCGCACCAAAAATCTTACGTGGTACAGACAATGCACGCGAATCAAGACCGCCCGACATGGTGCGGCCACCGCCTTCAATCCAAAGGTTGAAGTTACGGCCCAAACGCGTGAGCGAATCGAGCAGGAGCACAACGTCTTTGCCGAGTTCTACAAGTCGCTTTGCATATTCGAGCGACAGGGTAGAAACGCGTACGTGGTTGTCAGGCTCGCGATCGTTTGACGAGGCAAACACCATCGCTTTTGTTGACCGACGAAAATCAGTTACTTCTTCAGGCCGTTCATCCACAAGCAAGGCAACCAGTTCAATTTCATCGTGATTTTCGCTGATGGATGCTGCAATTTTCTTGAGCAGAACGGTTTTGCCTGTCCGCGGCGGTGCAACAATGAGGGCACGCTGTCCTTTACCAATAGGTGCGGCCAATTCTACGGCACGCATGGAAAAATCGGTAGGACCGGTGACCAGTTTGAGCTTTTCGTCGGGATAAATGGTATGGCCCGTTTCGTAGTCTCTGGTGCGGGTCCATTTGTCGGGTGAAACACCCATTATTTTGTAAACCTTGTCAACTTGCATGTCCCCTTTTCTTCCGGGGCGCAGGCTACCTTCTAGAATAACGCCATCACGCAGGGCAAGCTTTTTAATGAGGGGCGGGGGTACAAATGCGTCATTTTCACCTTTGGGTAAATCGTGGCGCAATCCTCGTATAAATCCAAATTTTTTATCTCCGATGAGCTCGAGTATACCTCGAAACGGAATTTCTTCTGCCATAATGGGTTAATTGGGCCAGGAGCCGCACAAGTTAAGGGGTTTTATCTAACGGTACGATTGTCCACCAAATACGTACCAAACCAATAGGTATCTACCAAAAACGGTCTGCCAAACAGCGAATCGACTCAGGTTGATGGTTTCATGCGTAGCGTGCTGCTTCCTGTTCACATGAAACGGATAACCTTGTAATCATCATCCCATAAAATCCACGACACACTTACACAGGTGGGCTAAAAAGACGAGTTTGAGATACTTCTGTCTTCAGGAAGCGCAGTTATGTATTGATGCTGGAACGTTGTACCCTTGTGTTAGTTTCCGCTTTCCAATGGCTTTCTGGTGCGATGCCAGCCGGCTCTAAAACAGCCTTTCTCCTTTTCTCGATAACTGTCAGGCGCTGATGCAATCCTGGGTTAAGAACCTGTACATCGAACAATCCGGACCGGAAACGGCGCCGCCTGTCCTCGTCTTGCATGGCTGGGGCAGCAACGCCGGCCTTATGCGACCGATTGTAACGGCGCTGCAAGACAGGTACCGTGTCTTCAATGTCGATTTGCCCGGACACGGCCAGACCCCCCTGCCCCCTGCGCCATGGGGTGTGCCTGAGCACGCAGCCCTTGTACAGGCCCTTATCGAGCAAGAAATTGGCCAATCGGTGCATATTGTAGGCCATTCCAACGGGGGGCGGATTTCATTATACATGGCAAGCCGGCCGCAGAGTGCCAGCCTCATCCGTACACTTTCGCTGATCAGTCCTTCTGGCGTTACCCCCAAACGATCAGCCAAATATTACTTCAAACGCGGCATTGCCTCTACCTTAAAAGCCCCTTTCAAGGTGCTCCCTGGCCGGCTCAAAGCCTACGGCAACGATTGGCTCAGGCATTCCCTCATTTGGCGCATGCTCGGCTCTTCAGACTATAGCCAGTTACAGGGCGTCATGCGCGAGGTGTTTGTAAAGACGGTCAATTGTCATCTCGACGATGATTTAGCCCGTATCGCGGCCCCTACCCTGCTCTTCAGGGGAAGCGAGGACACAGCCATTTCGCAATATCAGATGGACGTGTTGGTTGATCGAATTCAGGGCAGTGAGCTTGTCACACTTGATGGTGCTGCACATTATGGGCATCTGGACCAGCCCCAAATTGTAACCGGTGGCATCCGGCATTTCCTTGGCCTTCACACGCCGGACGCGGCCCTTTCCACAAACGGAGGATGAGCCCTGCTATGCTGTATTTCTTCCTCTTCTTTACCCTCACAACTACTGTGTTTGCCGGCTGGCGTGCCTGGCAGCGCATCAGATTTTTCCTGCATGTGTATCAGTTGGAGAGCTACAAACCGGTCCGTTACATCAATTGGATCAAAAAGCGAGGCAAAAGCCGGCTCTTGCGCGTGTCGCATTTGCTCGCATGGCCCCTGTTGATTGGCGCATCTGGACTGTATTGGCAAACCGGAAAGCTATGGCCAGTAGCCGTGCTGCTTGCAGTATGGGGCGTCCTTTTTGCGTCTTCGCGCGAATACCAGGGCTACCGGCAAAAAAAGCCGCTGGCTGTAACAAATCGGATGAAACGGCTGATGGGAACGGCTGCTGCACTCGCGCTGATTCCTGTAGGCGCCGGTGCACTTTGGGGATTGCTCACCTGGCAGCCCGCCGGCTTCCTGGCCTACCTCACCGGCTTTCTGGTTGCCGATCTGGGTGCTCCGCTCGTGGTCCTTTTCTCCGCCTGGTTAATGCAGCCTGTTGAGAAATCCATACAAAATGGATTCAAGAAGCAAGCACGCAGTACGCTCCTTAGCCGTACTGATTTATTCACCCTGGGCATTACGGGTTCATACGGAAAAACCAGCGTCAAATTTATTGTAGCTGAAATCCTCCGCCAGCGCTTCAATGTGCTGGCAACACCAGGGTCGTACAATACCCCCATGGGCATTTGTATTGTGGTGAACAACAAGCTCAAACGCGAGCATCAGGTACTTGTGCTCGAAATGGGGATGCGGTACCGGGGCGACATCAAAGAATTGTGTGATATCGCGCAACCTGACCTCGCGCTAATCACTGACGTCGGCGTGGCCCACCTGGAAACCATGGGTAGCATTGAAAATATTGCGCAGGAAAAAGGAGACATCCTGCAATACATGAAGCCGGGTGGCGATGCGGTCCTCAATATCGACAACCCGTATGTAGCGGCGATGGCCAGCAGGGTACAGGGAAAAGTTTGGCGCATTTCGATCAAAGATCACCCTGATGCGGATATCAAAGCCCGTAATATCCGGTATACGCCTGAAGGGGCAACATTTGAAGTAGAAGACGAGGAAGGCAACACGCAACAGTTCAAAACCCGGCTTTTAGGCCGGCACAATGTATCCAATATCCTGCTTGGGGTTGCTGCAGGCCGCCAACTTGGCTTGCGACTGCGACAAATAGCCCACGGCGTTGCGCGCGTTGAGCCTGTCGAACATCGCCTGCAATTGATTCAAAAAGGCGATATCACGGTGATCGACGATGCCTTTAATTCAAATCCTGTTGGTGCGCGTAATGCTGTAGAAGTACTCGGTGCCTTTGAATCAGGCCGGCGCGTTATTGTAACGCCAGGGATGGTAGAATTGGGCGCACGACAGGAAGAAGAGAACAAGATTCTGGGCCAGCATATCGCCAAACATGTGGACCTTGCGGTGCTTGTTGGAGACAAACAAACAGCCCCAATTCAGGAAGGCCTGCGTGCTGAAAACTTCCCGGCTGAAAAAACCCGTGTATTTGCCTCATTCTTTGATGCACAGAACTTCCTGCAAGGCTACCTGAAGTCGGGTGACGTCGTATTGTACGAAAACGATTTACCCGACCAATACAACGAATAAGTCCCCCATACAGCACGCTGTCCGACGATACCAGCATACACGCCTCCCCTTAATGCGGATTAAGGGTTGCATTTAATGCCGATTTTCGAGCGCCGAATGCCGATTGATCTGCCCTTTTTGCAAACGACGCATACAATAAGCATTGCCACCAGCGCCGTACTAGTACAAAACAGATGCACGAAAACACGGAAATACGAAAACACAAAAAACTAAATCCCCCTTCCAACCCTAAATTCGCATCACTCCAAACTCCTCACTCTCTAAACTCCTCTCTCCAAACTCCTCTCTCCTCACTACAAAAAAACCGGATTGCACCAATAAAGGCACAACCCGGCATTCAAATCAGGGGGTAGCTGTAATTCCTTACAGGCTAAAGCCAAAGACCAGGAAAGATCGTTCTGCACCCGGCGTAGGGTTGATGGCATACATCACACTTACGGGCAGTCCAAACGAATCTGTGATTGGGATTTCTTTGCTGGCAGACAAACCCAGAACCGTAACGCCAAATCCGTTGGTACCATAGAATGCACTCTCTTGCGGTACGATGCCCAGCGCTACGCCCAAATCAACATCTTCTACCGTAAAGGGATAGCCAAACTCGAAGTACAGGGAGTTGTCAGGATCGTTATGCACAAAAATGTTGGCAGATACCGACAACGGGAAATCATCTGTACCACCGGCACTAGCGTTGATTTCAAACCAGTGTGCGCCATCTCCATCACCACTGAAATCACCAAAAGGAAGTGCGCCAGGGCCAGGGAAATAGTAATCGGTCATGCCAAGTGATATTGGGCCAAGGCCAAAGCTAAAGTAGAGATCGTGCTCATTGGCGCCCGCGCCATCTGCCGCAATGGAATAGGAAGCCCAGGATCCAATTGCAAAATTCCCTGCACTAAATTCCAGCGTTGGCTGGATACTGAACGACTCGCCGAAGTCAATACCACGCCAGACATAGCGACTCATGAGGTCGGCTCCAATTGAAAATGACTGCCCATTAGAAGATGCGGGGAGCATAAACCCAACGGCAAAAAACAATACTAAGTAAATGCTTTTTAACTTGGTGGTTACTTGCATGGTAAATAGAATCTGGTGAGTTAATATTTTCGGTTGCCGAATGCGATTATAAAGTTGGTCGATATCGCAGTTGGTGGTTGAATCGGCACCAGATCTAAATAAATTCAATCATTCAAATAAATCAACTAACAAATAAATGCAAAAAGCGCTTCCTGCCTAATTAAAAGCGCTTCCAGGCCAAATGAAATCGCTTCCTATTCCAAATTTTCAAATCTTTATCGATACATTTACCTGAAAAAAGAAGCCTTGTGCCGGTGCACAAGGCTTCTTTTTTCAACAATAGTAACAAAGGAGATGACTTATTAATCAGCCGGCAGCTTGCGGAATTTGTATGCGCTTCCCTCCTTCCATTGCAGACGTATGCGCACAGATACCAGCCATCGTCCAGTTGGCTGATTGCACAGCGTTGGGTAAGGGATCTCTTCCTTCCAATGCTGAACGGATGAACTCATGTGCGAGATGTGGATGCGAACCGCCGTGTCCACTTCCCTGAATGAATGAGGTGTGTTCATTATCGTCGTCGTACACACCGGCACGGGTAAACGCCTGAATCTCTTCGGGCAACAGGTGTGCATAGTCTGGTACGGTTACCCGCGCTGCATCTTCATAGCCGGAATACAGCACGACGCCTTCTTCAAACAACTGCTCCCACTCAAACGACATCTCTGTACCATAAACATCAAAACTCTCGCGATACTGTCGGATGGTATTGAACAACGACCGCGTTACTTCGCAACTCAGGTCTACATCTCGAAATTTCATCAATGCAGATTCAACGGCGTGGGGTGAGTTGTAGTGGGCTGCGTAGTCATCCTGGATGCGGCCGGAGCCGAAACACACGACAGAGTCGATCATCAGGTTGCCGGCGATGGCGGCCAGTGGACATACGGCATGGGTGGCGTAGTGCATGGGCGGGAATCCGTACCAATAACTCGGCCAGCCAGGCAATCCCATGTTTTGCTGATGCGACCCGCGCAAAAACTGAATTTTACCCAACTTTCCTGTATCAACCAGTTCTTTTGCGTAGAGATACTCCCGCGTATAAATGGCCGTCTCCATCATCATGTAGACCTTGCCGCTTTTCTGCTGTGCTGCCACAATTTGTAAGCACTCCTCGGTTGTAGTAGCCATAGGCACCGTACAAGCAACGTGTTTGCCGGCTTCCAGCGCCTGGATACTCATTTTACCGTGTGCAGCAATTGGAGTGTTGATGTGCACAGCATCTACTTCAGGATCTTCGAGCAGCGCCTCATAACTCGTATATCTTCTTTCGATACCAAACGCGTCACCTACCTCATTGAGCCGGCTTTCATTGCGCTGGCAGATTGCAAAACAGACGGCATCCGGGTGCTTCTGGTAAATTGGGATAAATTCTGCACCAAATCCCAGACCAACAATTGCGACATTAAAGCGGTCAGCCATATACTATCCTCCTGCGATACAATAATTTAAACTGACAAAATTTACCATCTCACCTTCTCTTTCCATCGAGCAATCCTACTGGCAAAAAGGATACACCTGCGTTGCCGGCATAGATGAAGCAGGTCGGGGTTGCCTCGCCGGCCCTGTTGTGGCTGCGGCAGCCGTATTCCCCAAAGATTTTATGGTAGATGGTGTAAACGATAGTAAGAAACTCTCACCACAGAAACGAGCAAAACTCGCCGGCGAAATCACAAAAACAGCAATTTCTGTTGGTATTGGGCTGTGTTCGCCTGCAGAGATTGATAAACTCAACATCCTCTGGGCTGCCATGGAAGCCATGAAACGGGCTGTGCAGCACCTCACGGTTTCACCCGACTTTCTGCTTATCGATGGCAACCGGGCCTTCCCCGATTCGCCTTGGCCGCTGGAAACCCTCGTAAAAGGGGATGCGCGCTCCTCAACCATCGCAGCAGCATCGATTATCGCAAAAACGGTCCGCGATGACATGATGGTAGCCCTGCACAACGAGCATCCTGAATTTGGCTGGCATCAGAATATGGGATACCCAACCAAACAGCATTATGAAGCCATAGCTGCCCACGGCATCACCCCATATCATCGAAAAAGCTTTAAGCTGTTCAAATGAGCAAGCTATCCTAAATCACGCTGCATTCACCCGATCCCCAGGTACCGATGACAACTTCCCCCAAAGACCGCATAGCACTCATAACAGGCGCAGGCTCGGGCATTGGGCGGCAATCGGCGCTGCGATTTCTTGAAGACGGCTACCGTGTTATCCTCGCCGGCCGTACCCATACCACCCTCGAAGCAACACAGGCAAGTGCCGCAAACAACGCAGCGTATGCTACACCCATCCAGGTAGACGTTACACAGCCTGCGTCGGTAAAGCAGTTGTTTGGGCGCATCGAGGAGCAATTTGGCCGGCTTGATGTGTTGTTCAACAACGCCGGCATCTCTCCACCCGGAGATTTACTTGAAGACCTCGCTTTTGACGATTGGCAACAAATCATTGCAACCAACCTTACCGGCGTCTTCCTTTGCACCCAGGCAGCTTTTCGCCTGATGAAATCACAGACGCCCCAGGGCGGCCGCATCATTAACAATGGCTCAATTTCAGCCCACGTCCCACGCCCCAATTCTGCTCCTTATACGGCTAGTAAACATGCGGTAAGCGGACTCACAAAATCTACCGCTTTGGATGGACGCAAATACAATATTGCATGTTGTCAGATTGATATCGGTAATGCAGCCACATCCATGGTCTCCGGCATACAGGCAGGGGCCCTGCAACCCAATTTGACAACCATGACAGAACCAACCATGAAGGTCTCAGAAGCCGCTGAAGCCGTGCTTTTCATGGCCAACCTCCCGCTTGAGACCAATGTACAGCAGATGACTATTATGGCTACGCAGATGCCGTTTATTGGGCGAGGCTAGCAATGCGCTAACGGTGTTCATCTGCTAACAGGCCAGCAATTTCCATTGCAATAGCTTGAGGCGTGCGTCCGTCTGTCGCAACGGTCAGGTGCGCCTGGTTGTAGAATCCGAGCCGGCGGTTGAGCAAAAGCTCAATGCGATCCCGCACTGTTGCATCGGGCAACAGCTCACCATCATCGCTCAACAACATCGGACGGGTAGCCTGCTCAGCTTTCAGGCGGCGGACAAGTTCGGGGACAGCTACGGAGAGGAAAACCACGACGCCGCTGTTCAGTGCAAATTCCAGATTGTCCTGTGTGCACAAAGCCCCACCACCAACAGCGATCACACTGGCGTCTGAGGCTGTAGTCTTGAACAGCTGTTTTTGCTCAACTGCGCGAAAAGCCGGCTCGCCTTGCGACGAAAAGAAGGCAGCAATGGGCATATCGATGGCTGATTCGATGTTGGCATCAAGGTCAACAAACGACCAATCGAGCTGCTCGGCAAGCAATGGCCCTACCGTGCTCTTGCCTGAGCCCATAAATCCGTTCAGGTAAATACGCATAGGAGGACTGTGCGTTGTATTTGATTTGCGTGTAGTAATAATATCTGTCACGTTGGTGATTGCTGCATCCTACGGTATTCTTGCAGGCCGGCGCAAGTTTCGCTACAAAAATATTATTTGTAGATTCGGGCATGCGGTACAAGATGCTCATCGAATACAACGGCACCAACTATCACGGCTGGCAAATCCAGCCCGGTGTGCCGACGGTGCAGGAGGCTATCGAGGATGCCCTCGGCGTAGCCCTTCGGTACCGCGTTTCGATAACAGGTTCAGGACGAACAGACGCCGGCGTCCACGCACGCGGACAGGTTGCACATTTTGATGCACAGGAAGCGGTGGATACCTACCGCCTCAAAGCATCCCTGAATGGCCTGCTGGCTGACGATATCGGGATTCTGGATTTACAGGCTGCTTCAACGACGTTCCATGCCCGATATGATGCGTTTCAACGCAGGTATCACTATTACATAAGTATGGCACACCGGCCGCTGAGCAGTCACCAACGCGCCTTGATACGCCCGCTGCCTGATTTTGAGCAAATGAATGCAGCTGCAAAGCACCTGCTGGGCTCCCACAATTTTAGCACGTTTTGCAAAATTAAATCCGAAACTCAAAACAGGATCTGTAACGTTCAGCAAGCAAAATGGATTAAAGAAGTGTATGCTGGTGATTGGTATTTCAGTATTGAAGCTGATCGGTTCCTGCATGGCATGGTTCGTGCAATAACCGGGACGCTACTTGAGGTTGGTCACGGCAAACGAACCGTTGACAGTATACCCCCACTGCTTGAAACCCTGGACCGTACGCAAGCAGGACCCGCGGCCCCCGCAAAAGGTCTTGTGCTGGAAGAAGTGCTGTATCCGGCCTGACACCGGGCCAATGAATTGTGAACCAACGCGTAACATAACGCTTTAAAAGTACAGTTACGCCAAACGGTCAACCATGTACAAACAGCTTGAACATATGCGTTTGCTCCCCCTGTACCTGCTCGTGATGCTGGTAGCAGCTGCATGTGAACGCCCTTTCGTCCCGCCTATTGAACCTGCCATTACCATCGTAGAGCCAAGCGACCCGGATGTGCTTCGCTTTCGCCCCTTTGTAGAAGTGCGGGTTAAAGCCTCTTCATTCAGAAACATCAGCAGGGTCGAAATCGACGGCATCCCAGCAGAATTTGATAGCCTGAATGGCAACTGGCAAACCGTTGTAACCCTTAGCCCTGGTGTAAACGAACTTCAGGTGACAGCTTTTGATATTGAAGAGTCAGCAGGCACACGCACGCTGCGGATGGCTTATATCGATCCACGTTATGTAGATGATGCGCCGGCCCTCCCAGCTCCCTGGCGCCTTGGAGGACACACAGCTACGCTTCTCAATGACGGCAGCGTGCTGGTAACAGGTGGCGCACCCGGTGAATTTCAGGAAGCTGTAGCACGCGCCTTTCTACTGCCGCCCGAAGGCACTGAATTTGAACTTTTGCCGGCAACCATGAGCACGCCGCGTTACGGCCATACAGCAACCCTGCTGCCAGACGGACGTGTGCTCATCATTGGCGGCAGTACAAGCGGAGCCATTCTACGGGTCGACGAGATTGTCGACACGGCTGAAATCTACGACCCGGCTACACGCGAATTTACCGAAGTTACTTTTGAGGGTGCGCCTTTGCAGCGCGCCGAGCACGCTACCTTTGTTTCGCGAAGCCCCACATCTTTGCTTATCGATATTTTTGGCGGCCTCGGTGAAGATCCGGTGTCCGGCAGCAACAGCCTATCCACATTGGCAAGTATCCAGAGTTATCGCTTTGAAAACAATACGCTGACCACCTTTACCAGCTTTTCGGACAGCCAATTGTTGCCGGCATATGGCATGGCGTCTACCCTCGTGAGTGACCCTGCAACGGAAGGAGACGGCATGGGACGCTATGTAATCACCGGTGCCTCGTTTTTGGAATCAGGCCCCAGAAACACTAACTTTAGCATAGATTTTGCGCAGGCCCCCATCCGTGTCACTATCCTGAATGACTTCCTGACCTCGAGGATACAACACGCCAGTGCTGCGCTAGAACCGGGTATCGTTGCCATCTTCGGAGGTTTTCAGGGTGTGCGTCAGAGCGCTACGAGTTCTGCAGAGATTTTTATTGAAACGAGCAACCGGTTTTCTACGCTCGACAGTCAGATATCAACCCGCAGAAGATTTTCGCACACTGCAACTAAATTAAGCGGAGAACGAATACTCATTCTAGGTGGCTTTTCAGCATCTGGCCAGGCCATTTCTGAGTCATTATACTTTGAATGGGGACTTTAGGCTGCGCCGCACCCGTTTACTTTTCAAGAAACGGCCCATTACATAAATTGCATTAAAACTATGGACATACAGCAAATCATACGATGGATTGTGATTGCAATCATGCTGCTTGTAGCTGTATTCATTCTCGGCTCCATCCTGAACATTGCTGGTTTTCTGCTCCAGTTTGCCCTCAAGGCGCTCATTATCCTCTTTGTTATAGCTGTCATCCTTCGCTTCTTTTCGGCGCTCGCTGAACGACGACGATAGCCCATCCCCCCCGCCAGATGGTTTTCTGGCGCTTTTCTTACACACCGCTTTTAATGCCAGGTCTCCGCTACGGGCTCTTTCCGCTCGGTTGCGCGTTAATGTGCACCAAGCAGCTTAAGACAACCGCTATACCAATTGATGCCCGTGTCACAGGAATCTCCCGTATTAAACCAATCTGACGCCGTACCCCCCATCAAGCTAGGTGTTAACTCTGAAACAGGTATTCTTCAGCAAGTCATTGTGCACACGCCGGGGGAAGAGATGGCCCAGGTGTCACCCGAAAAACTGCACGACTTGCTCTTTGAAGACATCCTGCATTTACAAGATGCACGACGCGAGCACCAGCTTATGAGCAGGGTCTTCAGGAAAATTGTAGGCCGGCACGATGCTGTCCTTCAAATCTCTTCGCTGCTTGGCGAAGCCCTCCAGCACAACGACGCACGCGATGAGTTTGTGGAATCTTTGTGTGCCGTCTCCCAGTCGGCTAACCTGCAAGCTTTCGAAAGCGAATTGAAATTGCTTTCACCGGAGAACCTCAAACACTTTGCGCTAACAGGCGAATCTGAATTGCCTATTCACGCACATCCCATCCCCAACCTGATGTTTACCCGGGATGTAGCTGCAGTTGTTGGAGATTCGATTATACTGAGTCACCCTGCTACAACAGCCCGTGCTCGTGAAAGTATCATTATGCGGGTAGTGATTCATCATCACCCGGCATTCAAAGGCTGTCAGAAAAAAATCATTGACCTTCCCGAAGGTGTGACCTTTGAGGGGGGCGACTTCCTGGTTGTCAACGAGAAAGTTGTACTCATTGGCAACTCCGAGCGCACCTCATTTGGCGGCGTCATCAACATTGCCCGCGCCCTTTTTGAGAAAACCTCAATTGAACACGTAGTCATGGTCACTCTGCCGGCCGAACGGGCCTGCATGCACCTCGACACTGTTTTCACGTTTGCTTCTCCTGAAGAATGCGTCTACTTCCCTCCCCTGATTAAAAACATCCCCCACGGCAACGTTGTCCGGTTTTCGAAGTCGGATTCAAAAGAAAAGTTCAACATTGAAATCTGCGATGACCTGCAGTTAGAATTGCAGCGCATTCTGGGCCATGAAGTTAAATTTATCCCCTGCGGCGGAGCAGATCCGTTGAGCCAGCGGCGCGAGCAGTGGACAGATGGCGCCAACTTTTTTGCCCTGGCACCCGGACTTGTTATCGGATATGAGCGTAACATGCACACCTTCGAGGAGATGAGTAAACGAGGTTACCGCGTTGTGACTGCAGAAGGATTTCTTTCGTATTACGAAGAAAGTGATTACAGTCCGGGTGAAAAAATGGCCATCAAACTGGAAGGCAATGAGCTTTCCCGCGGCCGAGGCGGCCCGCGTTGCATGACGATGCCCCTTGCCCGAAAACCCCTGTAACGTCGTTTTCTTTGCCACCTGTAAATGCTGCGTTGACCTTACAACATGAGCTTATCTCTCCTCCTTGAACCAGACAAACGCTGGATGAAAATGGCGCTACGCGAAGCAGAGCGCGCCATGGAAGAAAAGGAAATCCCTGTTGGGGCAGTCGTTGTACATCGGGGCACCCTCG
This sequence comes from Bacteroidota bacterium, assembly GCA_039111535.1. Classification (NCBI taxonomy): domain Bacteria; kingdom Pseudomonadati; phylum Bacteroidota; species Bacteroidota bacterium. The sequence goes on from JBCCIM010000084.1 coordinate 15,133, forward strand.
TAGGCCGTGGCCACAACATGGTAGAGCAGCTCAATGACCCAACAGCGCACGCGGAGATGATTGCGATCACCGCTGCTTGTGAAACGCTTGGGGTTAAATACCTGAAAGAGTGTTCGCTGTACGTCACCCTCGAACCCTGTCCGATGTGTGCCGGCGCTATGGTATGGGCCAAGCTGGAGCGCCTCGTCTTTGGGGCATTTGACTCGAAAGCTGGCGGAGCGTCAACCATTTACAACATCCCCCAGGACCACCGGCTGAATCACCATGTGGACATTGTATCCGGCGTTGAGGCAGAGCCTGCAGCCAGCATGTTACGGTCGTTTTTCCAGCAACGCCGGCGACAGGCTTGAGTGAGGAGTGAGGAGTGAGGAGTGAGGACTTGACAGCCTGTCTTTGGGTTTAGTTCTACGATCTTGGGCGTTAATACGCATCCCAAACGTCTTTGGGTTGGGGCCAGTGACCCATTACCTGGCACAATGTTATAATCTGACCCAGATGGTGGTTGTTGTGCTGTGCCAGAAAAACGAGGCCCTCCGCCATCGTCATATTTCGAAATGTAGGGCACAGCACACCGAGGTCTCCTGTTTTTGCCAGGGTCATCGCGCGGTCAAATCCTTGCTCGAATCTGGCTACGGCCTGCTGCCAGTCCATTTCACTTTCAGGTTTTAGCTGCCCTGGCCATCCCGCTGAGGGCGAATCGGGGGAAGGGCCTTCTTTTCCATCGATGCGCGCCAGAAACAGGGTTTGCCAGTAAGTCATGTGGTTCAAAATACGGTAAATGGTATGCGGCGCCGCGCCGACCACTTCGCCGGCTATTTCCCAGCTACACTGGTTCAACACCCGCATTGGGTCCAGGTGGTTGTCTTTACCCTCCAAAAAAGCAACTACGGTTTCTGACGTCATTGGTCTATTCAATCTTATGCATAGCACGGGCCGAACCTGTCCTGCATCCCAACGTTCTACCCTTCAATATATTCAGCCCCGAAGTTATGTACGATGTCCTCATAGTTGGTGCCGGCCCGGTTGGGTTGGCCTGTGCAATAGAAGCAAAACGGGCAGGCCTCCGCGCCAAGATAATTGAGAAAGGAGCGCTTGCAAACTCTCTGACCGGGTACCCCCTGAACATGGAGTTTTTCTCAACTGCTGAGTTGCTGGAAATTGGCGACCATCCGTTTCCAACGCGTCGCACCAAACCTTCGCGGGAAGAGGCATTGACCTATTATCAAAAGGTTGCGGCTATCGAGGCGCTCGACATCAACCTGTTTGAGCGCGTTATCACGATTGCTGGCGAAGATGGCAACTTCACCGTGACAACAACCAAAGCCTCCTATCAAACCCGCAAAGTGGTAGCTGTAACAGGGTTTTTCGATTACCCGAATACACTAAATGTGCCGGGCGATGCCTTGCCCAAAGTTACGCACTATTTTGTAGAGCCCTATCGGTATGCTCGACAACATGTGGCTATTATTGGGGCAAAAAACTCGGCTGCCAAAGCTGCGCTAAGGTGCCACAGAGCCGGTGCACAGGTTACCATGATCATTCGGAGCGAAGCGGTATCCGAAAAAGTAAAATACTGGATCCGCCCAGATCTCGTCAATCGCATCAAGGAAGGCGCCATCACGGCATACTACAATACAACCTTGACGGAGATTACCCCTACCGAGCTTCACCTAAACACCCATGAAGGCCCGAAAGTTATTCCCAACGATTGGGTTATAGCAATGACAGGATATCAACCAGATTTTGCATTCCTGCAGCTTATTGGCGTCACGTTGAATACAGACGAATACCGTACGCCTGTGCACGACCCAAATACCTTTGAAACTGCGCGCAAAGGCCTCTTCCTTGCCGGCACTGTTTGCGGCGGTTTAAGAACCAGCCGGTGGTTTATTGAAAATGGCCGGCACCATGCAAAGCTAATCATGCAATACATTGCACACGGTATTGTAGGAGATATCACCTCAATTCCTGACCCGGTTGCCGAAAACATAAATGCCTAGTTGCACACAATGGCACAACCAGGCACTTAAAAATTACAGGCGCTTAAAAATCAGGCGACTATACCAATCACGGCCTACAAATAAACCAGTTTGACCCCCCGTACGCCGTCCAGTGCCTCGATATTCCCAACCACTTCCGCCGGAATATCATCGTCAACGCTGAGCGCTGTCAGGGCAATCCCACCACGGCCACCGGTACGACCGAGTTGCAAAACGCCAATATTGATGTCAGCTTCAGCCAGGATGCCTCCAACAGCAGCAACCATCCCCGGGCGGTCTTCATTTTTATAGAAGAGGAGCCTGCCTTCCAGTTTCACTTCGACATCATACTCATCTACACTAACCAACCGCGGATCATCCGCGCCGAAAACGGTACCGCCAACTTTACGCTCGCCATCAGCGGTTTGCAGGTGCACTTCGATGAGGTTGTTGAAGCTGCCGGCAGAGGTGCCGCGTTGCTCTTCAATTTTGAGCCCCATGTTGTCTGCCAGTACCGTAGCATTAATAAGGTTCACCGGCTCACTCAAAACATCATCAAGCATGCCTTTAAGCACGGCAATACTGATCACTTCCGCGTAGCGGTGAGGCACATCCCCCTGGCTTGATACCTTGACACCTTTCAGTTTGCCATTGGAAAGCTGCCGTGCGATACGACCCAGTTTTTCTGCGAGACGCAAAAAAGGCTGCACCTCGCGTTGGCCGGCCATTTTGATTGCCATTGCATTCACAGCTGTACTCACTGGCTTGCCTTTCAGGGCTAGCATAACCTGTTCGGTAATCTGCCGCGCTACCTTCTCCTGTGCTTCCCCGGTAGATGCGGCAATATGCGGTGTTGCAACCACATTTGGATGCCGTAACAACCCTTCCAGTCCTTCGGGAGGAGGCTCTTGCGAGTACACATCAAGTGCAGCGCCACCAACCTGTCCGCTTTCGAGTGCAGCGAGCAGGGCTTTTTCGTCAACAATACCGCCTCGGGCACAGTTCACTACGCGGACACCAGGCTTACATTTTGCCAGGTTGGCTTCGCCTACAATCCCACGCGTTGCATCGTTGAGTGGGGTATGCACCGTAATAAAGTCGCTACTCGAAAAGAGGGTATCCAAATCCACCAGCTGTATGCCCAAACGCTCTGCGGCTTCCTGTGATAGTACTGGGTCAAATCCGAGTACTTTCATACCAAACCCCTGCATGCGCTGGGCAACAGCACGCCCAATTTTACCAATGCCAATTACACCGAGGGTTTTCTCTTCGAGTTCAGCCCCTGTGAATGCTTTCCGGTCCCACGCTCCGCCGGCAAGCGAAGCGTTGGCCTGTGGAATGCGACGCGCCAGCGCCATAAGCATCGCACAGGTATGTTCAGCCGTAGATACCGTATTGCCATCGGGTGCGTTGATCACCAGAATGCCTTTACGGGTGGCTGCACCAAGGTCTACATTATCCACCCCTACACCCGCACGGCCAATGACTTGCAGGCCTTCGGTAGCATCGATAAGTTCGTCGGTGATTTTGGTACCACTCCGTATAATCCAGCCATCCGCTTCTTTGGCAAATGCCTTCAGTTCTTCCGGAGATTTCTTCAGCTGAAGATTAACGGTAAACCCTTCTTTCTCCAATAAATCAATACATACCGGCGCTACCGCATCGGTAATCAAAACTGTCTGGCCCATAACTTGTATTTGTCATCATAGATACCGCACCAGAAACCGAAAAGTGGTGGTGGTTCGGACACGGTACCAGGTTATCAAACAGCTACGTCTTGAATCCATCGCCAGATTTCGTCGCGTCCACTTCGGGCTTTAGCGGAAGACAGGACAAAAGGTACGTCAACTTGTAGTTCCTTGAATACCTTCTTCAGTCGCTTGACTGCGGCTGCCTGCTTGTTTTTGGATAGCTTGTCACCCTTGGATAACACAATGAGATAGGGTACTTGCACCCCTTTCATGCTGGCCATAATGTTCTGGTCGTGGCGCGTAGGATCGTGCCGGCAGTCGACCAGATGAATCACGAGGCGTAGCGGTTCTCGTGAGGTAAGGTATTGTACGATGAGCCGTTCCCACTTGTCTCGCTGCACTTTTGAAACCTTTGCATACCCCAGACCTGGCAAATCCAGAAAGTAGAGCGAGTTGTTGACCAAGTAGTAATTGAACTCCTGCGTTTTACCTGGTGTGTTGCTTGTGCGAGCCAAGGCTTTTCGGCCCACAAGCATGTTAATTAACGAGCTTTTCCCCACATTCGAGCGCCCGACAAAAGCCACTTCGGGCAAGCCGTCTGTTGTCAATCCCGACCAGCTTGCTGCACCTTTGACAAATTTTGCGTCTTTAATTTTCAAAGCTAGATGGGGGTAGGGGAAAAGCAAACAGCCCGGCGGAACCGGGCTGCTGCCTGTCAGCTATTTACACAGCCGTGCTCAGGTGCTGCTTAACAGTTTCACCAATGAGCGCGGGATTTTTCACTACTACGGCACCGGCATCTTCCAATGCAGCAAACTTGTCTTCAGCTGAACCTTTGCCACCGGAAATAATTGCGCCGGCGTGGCCCATGCGGCGTCCTGGAGGCGCTGTAGCACCTGCAATAAACGCAAACACAGGTTTGGTCATTTCAGCTTTGATATACTCTGCAGCTTCTTCTTCAGCCGTACCGCCAATTTCACCAATCAGCACAACAGCTTCCGTTGCAGCATCTTTCTCAAAGAGGCGGAGCGCGTCGATGTGCCGCGTACCAATGATAGGATCACCACCGATACCAACAGCTGTACTCTGACCGAGGCCTTCACGTGTGAGCTGGTCGACTGCTTCGTATGTCAGCGTACCAGAACGCGAAATAAGACCAATGGGGCCTGGCGAGAAAATCATTGCCGGCATAATACCAACCTTGGCTTCTCCCGGTGTGATCAGGCCCGGGCAGTTAGGCCCAATCAAGGTTGCGCCTTTTTTCTTTACGTAGTCGTACGCCGGAATCATGTGGCGAACGGGAATACCTTCTGTAATACAAACGATTACTTCGATGCCAGCATCAGTTGCTTCGAAAATTGCGTCAGCTGCAAACGGAGGGGGCACAAAGATAATTGATGTGTTTGCACCTTCTTCTTTAACCGCTTCAGCTACCGTGTTGAATACAGGGCGATCCAGGTGTTTCTGTCCGCCTTTCTTCGGGGTTACACCACCAACGAGTGGCGTACCGTATTCGATCATTTGCTCAGCGTGGAAGGACCCTTCCTTGCCTGTAAAGCCCTGAACAATCAGGCGTGTATCTTTACCAACTAAAATACTCATTCTATTTTTGCGTTTCTCGTTTCTCGTATCGTTTTAACTCGTTTCTTGTAATACTGTCTTTATCAATTGGCAACAAGAAACAGGGAAGCTCAAGCTTTCATGGCTGCATCTCCTACGCGCATCAACGTGCCTTCTTCAAAATGCCGGCCAAGGAGTTGCATTCCAACCGGAAGTCCATTCGAATGATTCCCTGCTGGTACAACCAGGCCAGGAATTCCCGCAAGATTTGCAGTAACTGTATAAACATCACCCAAATACATCGCCAGCGGATCTTCAATCTGGCTCCCCAGCTCAAAACCGGGTGTAGGGGAAGCTGGCGTCAATAATACATCAACTGTTTCAAAAACCCGATCAAAATCTTGTCGAATTAATTGACGCACGCGCTGGGCCTTGCCGTAATACGCATCGTAGTAGCCCGAAGAGAGCACATACGTGCCCAGCATGATTCTACGCTTTACTGCCGTTCCAAATCCTTCTGTTCGCGTACGAACATACATCTCTGACAATAGCGAAGATTGTGCACCAAGCGCCTCCTCTACCACAGCTACCGCTTCAGCGCTCCCTTCCCGGCGGGCGACTTGTAACTCACGTTCCAGTTGTTGTTTTTGCTCCGAGAGCTCGGCACGTACCGCTTTCATGTCGGTTCGATGGCCATACCTAACCCCATCATAACGGGCCAGGTTACTCGAAGCTTCAGCCGTCGCCAGGATGTAATACGTTGCGATACCATACTCGGTGTGCGGGAGCGACACATCTTTGACACGGGCGCCGGCTTTTTCGAGCTGCTTTATCTGTACTTGCAGCAACGCTTCAATTTCAGGATCAAGGCCGGCTGCATAGTATTCAGCAGGCAGCCCAATCGTCAATCCAGCAACATCTCCGGTAAGGTGAGACGCATAGTCGTCAACGGGCACTGCCACACTGGTTGCATCCCTGCTGTCGTGGCCTGCAATCGTGCCGAGGATCTGCGCTGCATCTGACACGGTATGGCCCAAAACACCGATAGAATCAAAGGAAGATGCGTAAGCGACGAGTCCATACCTGCTGATACGGCCATACGTGGGCTTTACACCAACCACCCCACAAAAAGCGGCCGGCTGACGCACGGAACCGCCGGTATCTGATCCAAGGGCCGTGTGGCACATCTGTGCAGCCACGGCGGCTGCAGATCCACCGGATGACCCACCCGGGACATACGCTGGGTTAACGGGATTGCGCGTAGGGCCAAAGTGCGAGTTTTCGTTGGAAGAACCCATTGCAAACTCATCACAATTAGTTTTCCCTACAAAGATGGCCCCGGCATCGTAAAGCCTTTCAATCGCCGTTGCATCAAATAGAGACTCAAATCCTTCAAGAATGCGAGATGCACAGGTGAGGGGTTTGCCTTTGATGCAGATCACATCTTTGATGCCCATCACCATGCCGGCCAACGGCAAATCTGCGCCACCAGCAAGTTGGCGATCAAGTTCGCGGGCGCGCTCAAGCGCGCCATCTCCGTCTGTGGACACAAAGATATTGAGCGCTTCATTCTGCGCCTCAATTTGGTCCAAAAAAGAAGAGACCAGCGCTTCGCAACTGGTCTCATTTTTCTGCAGTGCCTGTTTGGCCTGCTCAAAAGTGTTCAAAACCATGTTTACGCTTCGCCAGAATCCGCTGTCTTGGGGGCTTCTGCGGCAGGCTGAGCAGGTTGTGGCGCAGGCTGGGCCTGGTATGAATCCTGTCGCGGCGCAGTGTGTGCTGATGGACGAATCTGGTTACTATCCACAGTCAGCTCGTTCTTAATTTCAGTTGTAGCTGACTTGAACTCGCGAATTCCTTTGCCAAGACCCCGCGCAATTTCGGGGATGCGTTTGGCACCGAAAACTAATAGAATGACCAAGAAGATCAGAATAATCTCAAATGGTCCTAGGCTACCCATGTTCTTACCCTAATTGTTAATGTTTTGAGCTTTATCAGGTATCAATATACCAATTGCTGTGCCGAGGAACCCTGCAATTGAAAAGATATTCAAAAAAAGCACCAAATATTTCTCTCCAATTGTGAAGATTGATTGGGCCTCGCTTTCGAATTTCTTTTCCAAACGAACCGGCAATCGGCGAGTTCCAACGTGAGCGAGTGTCGAGTGTCGAGTGTCGAGTGTCGAGTGTCGAGTGTCGAGTGTCGAGTGTCGAGTGTCGAGTGTCGAGTGTCGAGTGTCGAGTGTCGAGTGTCGGTAAGGAATTTAATCTTCACTGGCAAGTGTAAGCAAGGACTTAATAAACAACAGACAATAAGAATCAAAAAAACTTTGAACCAAACATCTACAACTGCAACTCTTTCATTAGAAGAAATCCAAACCTGGCCTAAGGCTGAACTTCACTGCCATCTGGATGGCTCGTTAAGACTGCGCACGTTGCTTGAAGAGGCGCAAAAACAAGGTAAAATGAGCATTCTGCCGGCAGATAATCTTGAAGCCCTTTATGCTATCCTGTGTGAAGTAGACAAATCGGATACCCTTGAAGCCTATTTGAGCTGGTTTCGATATACCATCCCCCTCATGCAAAGCACCCGGGTACTTTCCCGCGTTGCGTATGAATTGGCAGAAGATAATGCCCGTGAAAATGTACGATACCTGGAGGTGCGCTTTGCGCCTATTCTGCATCGCGAAGAAGGGTTAAGCCTCGAACAAGTCCTGGATGCCGTACTGGATGGACTCGCATTGGCAGAAAAAGACTTTGGCATCCGTTCTTCTGTAGTAGTATGTGGTTTGCGGGACCGCTTCGAAAGTGCCTCCATGCGTCAGGCTGAGCTAGCCGTACAATACAGAAACAAAGGAGTGACTGCGTTCGACCTGGCCGGCGGAGAGGCCGGCAACCCGTCTAAAGATCACCTGAGTGCGTTTTATTATGCACGAAACAACCTGCTAAACCTCACTATTCATGCGGGTGAATCCTGGGGACCAGAATCAATCCATCAAGCTTTGTTCTTCTGTGGGGCTCATCGCATCGGGCACGGCACCTCGCTCCACAAAGACCCTGCTTTACTCGAATACATGGTCAACCGGCAAATTCCACTCGAAATATGCCCTACCAGCAACGTACAAACCAAAGTAGTAACTGATTACGCCTCACACCCGCTGAAACAGTATGTGGATGCCGGCATTCCTGTGACCATAAATACAGACAACAGACTCTTCAGCAGAACCTCGGTGTCGGAAGAACTATGGCACATCCACGAGAAAAGCGGAGTTTCATTAGAGCAGTTGCGCGAAATTGTCTTAAATGGTTTTCGATACAGCTTTTTACCCTGGGAGGAGCGCCAGGATTTGCTGAAAGATATCATTGAAGCCTTCCCGTACCCGGCAAGCGACAAAAGTCCAACATGGTAATCTGTGTTACGTTTACTCGTTGGTCGATTCTTCGTTTGTCGTTGCTGGACCAACCGCATTAAATTTGCCTATTCGTTTCACCTTTTTCTCAAAAGACGTAACGACAAACAAAACACCGATCAACAAAACAACAATTTTTAATAGATGGATCAAGTTATCAAGCCAACGGATAGCTTATTAGGAGAAGTGGCGCTGCCGGCCGACAAATCTATTGCGATTCGTTCAGCGCTCATGGCTGCCTTAAGCGATGGCACCTCGCAAATTGTGAATTATCCCGATTCTGCAGACCCACAGTCTGCCCTATCCTGTCTTAAACAGTTAGGCGTATCAATCGAAAAAGATGAAAATGATATACTGGTTGTTGAAGGGGTAGGACTTGATGGTCTTAAGGTACCCTCCGAACCTATCGACTGTGGAAACTCGGGTACCACGATGCGTCTGATTTGTGGCATTTTGGCTGGCCAGACATTCGATTGTGTCTTGACCGGAGACGCTTCTTTGAACAGCCGGCCTATGAAGCGCATTGCAGATCCGCTGTCAGAAATGGGGGCTTCGCTTACATTAACTGAGGGCCTCCCTCCCATCCATATCAAGGGCAATCAGCCCATGAAAGGCATTTCTTATAAACTTCCCATGGCTTCGGCTCAGGTTAAATCGTGTGTACTCCTGGCCGGCCTTTATGCAGAAGGGGAAACAACGGTTATCGAATCCAGGCCATCGCGAGATCACACGGAACGCATGTTGGGACTGGCTTCGCTCGAAATGAATGGCCTGCGTCATATCAGTGTTAGTAAAGGACACCGAATACCGGCAGGTACCTTTGCGGTACCGCGCGATTTTTCCGCGGCAGCTTTTTTCCTGGCTGCCGGCGCCATCGTGCCGCATACGGAAATTTCCCTCAGATCCGTGGGTATCAATACCTCCAGAAGTGCTCTGCTAGACGTGCTTCGTGCAATGGGTGCCAATATTAAGGTCGAAAATGAACGCTTCCACGCCGGCGAGCTCATCGCAGATCTGAAAGTACAATCTTCTATTTTGCATGGCGTAAAAGTACAGGGAGATGTCATCCCCATCTTGATCGATGAAATTCCAGTACTGGCGGTTGCAGCTGCTTTTGCCAAAGGCAGAACCGAAATCCGAGACGCCAAAGAATTGCGCGTCAAAGAAACAGATCGCATCGACGCCATGGTCAAAAACCTGCGCCTCCTGGGGGCTGATGTAGAGGAATTTGACGATGGATTGGCCATTACCGGAGGTAAAGAGCTAACCGGGGCAACGGTGCATAGTTATGATGACCACCGGATTGCCATGGCGATGGGCGTCGCCGGCCTGCGCGCCAAAGGTGAGACTCATATCAAAGATGCTGATTGTGCCAGCATCTCTTTCCCTGGCTTCTGGGAGCAGCTAAGAGGATTGGTGGTGTGATGTATGACCTGTACTGGTATGCTGGTTTCGCCTTTCACCCTTCGGACGGAACAGTTTCAACATAATCAATGATAAGGCATATCTATTCAGTAGCCTGAAACATGCCTGAGTTTGAGTAATAAGCAGAATGAGTTCTATTACGATGGAAACCCCCCAATGAACATTCTCG
>JBCCIM010000085.1 GCA_039111535.1 Bacteroidota bacterium
CCCTCTCTTAGCCCCAAGCCCGGTATACCATGTGTGTGCCGGGCTTTTTTTATTGATAACAGGTCTGATGCGCAACCAACACAGGACACACCATACTTGAATCTTTTCCTGTGCTTATATCCCGCTTTGGTGGTTGATCCAGTAAGTCCTCATTGCCGCGTTGTCACAAGCAAACATTACAAAGGCAGTATGACGACCAAAAGCATCAGCACAACGACAATGGTGACCACCGTCCGAATGGTATTCCATCGGATCCAGCGTGCTTCAAATACCTCGCGCGCAGCTTGCAGCGCCGGCGCATCCATCGCGTCAAGATCATGGGCCTGCAGTTGATTGTTAAGCGGGATATTGACGATGGCTGTCGGCAGTTGGGCGCCAAAGAGATAAAGTGCAACGGCGCCAAATACCAGCAGTTGCTGGGTCCCCTCTAACGCAGCATAGCCAAACCACGCTGCAGCAAGGATGGCAAGTACCGACCCGGCCCACATTAGCATAAATCCCGGGTGATTGTTCTGAATGATACCGTCCATCACTTTAAAACTTTTTAAAAAGCCGCGGTCATCGAGGGTTTGAATACCGGGCATAACAATCATCGTGAAGGCGAGCAAAAAGCCGGCGACAAGCGCGCATAAAAACATCGCTAGCGCTATCACAAGGTGGGGTATTTCCATGGTGATTTCCTGATTATGTATGGCAAAAATATAGGTATTAAAGTGCGCTGGAACCCGCTGTACTTTTTCAGCGGACTCCAGCGCTACATCTCCTCATCCCCACGTACCTGCAGCCGCCGTTTCCCGTGCGTACGTTGCGAAGTCTGTGGGTGGACGCCCCAGTGCGCGTTGGATACCGTCGGTCAGGTTTGCGTTGCGGCCATCAAGGACCGTGGTAAACAAATAGTCCATCATCCACACCACTTCTTTGGGCGCACCAGAAGCTTTTGCGCCTTCAATAAACGCTTCATGCGGGATCTGGAGGAACTGGATTTCTCGGCCTGTGGCCTTCGACAATTCATCCGCAACTTCGGCAAAAGTCATTAAGCGTGGGCCCGTTACCTCATACACTTCGCCGGCATGCCCTGGCTGTGTCAGCGCGGCAACGGCGACTTCCGCGATGTCATCTACATCAACAAACGGCTCCCCCACATCACCGACGGGTAGCGTGATTTGTCCGGAATGGATCATGCCGGTAAACGCGCCTTCTGAGAAATTCTGATTGAACCAGCTTGCCCGAACGATGGTGGTATCTACCCCACTATCCTGCACAATGCGCTCACATGCTTGTGCTTCTGCTTCACCGCGGCCAGAAAGTAAAACAAAGCGCGATACGCCTTGCGCTTTTGCCATATCCACAAGCGCCCGAATGGCATCCGATGCGCCGGGCACGGCAAGGTCTGGCGCGTAATTGATGTACATAGCTGTTACGCCTTCCAGGCACGCTTGCCAGGTGGCCTCGTTGTCCCAATCGAAAGCCGGCGTAGCAGATCGGGAACCGATACGGGTTGGGATTCCCATTTCCTGTAATTGCGCTACAATGCGCCGGCCTGTTTTGCCAGTACCGCCAAGTACAAGTGTGAGTCCCTGCGATGCAGTGTCTTTATGTGTATTCATTGCTTGATCCCTTAATTGGTGTTTGATTACAAGCAATAGAATAGTTGTACAGGCAGGCGTATTTCTCGACACCGGCTGCCAAATTTTTGACAGTACGCGCCAATTTTACTTTTTTTGTGGATTGAGGCGGTAAGACCGGGGTGTTTGGCCGGCCCAGCGCATGAAGGCGCGGGTGAATGCGCTCTGTTCAGCATATCCGGTCATGAACGCAATTTCAGCTAGCGAATAATCGGTTTGTTGTAGCAGGCGCTCAGCCAATTGCCGGCGTGCCGTATCTACGAGTGCCTGAAATGTATGCCCAGTTTCAGACAGCCGGCGTTGTAAAGTTCGCCCACTCATGCCTAACTGACCCGCCACATCTGAAATGGCAGGCACGCCCTCACTCAGCGCGCGTGACACTTGATTGCATACCTGTTTATCCAGGGCGGTTTCATCTTCAAACGTTGCCAGCGTGGCTTCGAGATGTGAATCAAAAAAACGGGCGATGCTCTCATCTCCGACCTTGTTTCGGGTGTGCAACGATGTACTTGCAACCAACAATGCATCCCTGTCCGTGTCAAAATACACGGGACACTCAAAGTAAATTTCATGGTCTCTGACATGCACCGGTTCAGGGTGTTTAAAATAGACGGCGAGGGGAGTAAATGGGGCGGTGGATACTTCCCTGCTAATCGCAGTGATTGCTGCGATGGTTGCTTCATTCGATATGCGCATGCCGAGCCGGCGCTCTCCGGCGCGATTGAGGTGTACATACATGCCGTTCTCCGCCTGCTCATGGGTGTACGTTGACACGCTCGTCAAAACGCGCGCATAACGCGCCGCACGCTCATAAGAACCAAGCAAGGTAGTGGCCGATTTGAATGCCAGGCCAAAGGCGCCATAGTCGCTGCAGCGCATTGCACCGCCACCACGCAGCGACAGTGTGGTTGGGTTGCCGTCTGAAGCTGCCAATCGCTCCAGGAACGCATAATATTCATCAGCAGAAACCATCAACGCGGGATCAACCGGCTCTCCCGGTTCGATGCCGATAGACCGCAGCATGGCGTCTTTGTCGACATGCTCATCAACAATCCCGAGTACCTTACTGGCAAATAGCGCGGTTATTTGTCCCATAGCGTAAAAATAATAAAGCGGTACACAAACTGCCCATCAATCAATCGTGAAAACAAATCCAGGCGGCCTGAATTAGACCAGCAGGACGCACCTTGTGCACCGCTATGTTTACAAGAGGCTGTAAGGTTATATTGCAGCATATCCGCCACTGTGAGCGATGTCTTCCTCTGTCATGAATCGAATTCCCACGCCTGAACTGAGCGTTATTATTCCTTGCTTCAATGAAGCAGAGGTCATCCCGCTGCTCATTCCTGCGCTGGAGCAGCTTGATGACAGCCTGCCATTTCCGGTGTATTTTCTTTTTGTAGATGATGGGAGTACCGATCAAACGTTGGCGCTGATTACCGATGTCTGCAACCGCGACGAGCGGTTTGCGTGCCTGAGTTTGTCGCGCAATTTTGGGCACCAGAATGCCGTGTCTGCCGGCTTGCGCCATGCAAAAGGAGACATCGTAGCGGTGATCGATGCAGACCTCCAGGATCCACCGGCCGTCATAGCGGACTTTGTCGACAAGTGGCGTGAAGGATATGATATCGTTTATGGCATCCGGCAAAACCGGAAGGAGAAGTGGCCACAACGGTTAGCCTACGCGCTGTTTTACCGAATCCTGAAAAGAATTGCCAATATCGAAGTACCGCTCGATGCCGGCGACTTTTCTTTGATGGACCGCCGGGTTGTCGACGTAATTAACCAGATGCCCGAGCACAACCGTTTTATCCGTGGCTTGCGTGGCTGGGTTGGATTTCGGCAAACGGGCGTTGCCTATGAGCGGCAGGAGCGGCAAAAAGGCACTTCAAAATATACCTTTGGCAAGTTGTTCAAACTGGCATTAGACGGGCTGATTTCGTTTTCTGCCGTTCCGCTGTGGCTGGCCGGATGGATGGGTGCCTTTTCAGCGATGCTGGGTTTTGGTTACATGCTGTACGCGTTTATCGCACGCGTAGCCGGCATAGAAATTCCCAAAGGCTGGACATCAACCATCATCATTATCCTATTCCTCGGCGGCATCCAGCTCATGGTGCTGGGCATTCTCGGCAATTACATCGGGCGAATTTTTGACGAGGTAAAGAATCGCCCCCACTATATCGCCAATCATACAACAGGGTGGCTTAGTAGAGCCATACAGGTGCATGAATCAGCGCCGGCTAAAAACACCCCTTCCAACGCATAAAACCACACTGCCTACCTGCTGCGCAACGTTTCTTTAAATACGTTCCCCTACCTTGTACACTGTACTGCTCCGTGCCATGGACCGCAAGACCAAACAACGCCTCACCCTCAACCTGATCGACGTCCTCAAAAGTCTCGCGTCTTACAATGATAAAGGCGTGGTATGGATGAAACACACTGCCGCCGAAATTGAAGAAAACCGGCAGCAATATGCAGACAGGCTGTCGCGACTTCGCAACGCCATGGTGCCTGCAAATCTTACCGAAGAAGCCCATGCGTTTTTCGATTCACCAGACCTGCTGAAAGACCCAACGCATGGGCACTTACAACAACTGCGCAATCTGATCAAGGAGTATCGCTTTTACATCGACTACTGATTTTCGAAGTGGGCGTTGAGCGTTTCAAAAAACTCATTTCTGATTTTCTCCCCATCGATGGCGCGGTAATAAGTAATTTTCCGGTTGCCATTTTCCGGCGAAGTGGTAATCTCTACACGCTCAGCCCATTCCGGATGAATCATGGCGCCAATAAGCGCAAGGTCCCAGATCCAGCGGGCTTCGCGCAAGCCATCCAGGTGGTTGTACCACCGATCCACCAGGTACTTACCGAGGTCGTGTTTGTCGCGCAGCCGGCGCTCTGTTTCTTCATACGTAAACTCCATCGCCAGCGCGACGCTGTGCGGCATCACGTGCATTTCTACCACTGACTTCAACATGATATCGAGGGCCTGGACGTCCATGACGCTATTGAAGTCGGTTTCATCCATGAGGCCGGCTTCAAAGTCGTAGTTGGTACCGAGCCAGTACAATTTGATGAGTGGCTCTATTGACGGGTCGATGTAGATTGCGGAAGCCACATTGGTGAGTGCACCCAGGGCAATCACGGTTAGCTTCTCCCCTGCCGGCATCGCTTTAGCCTGCTTAATGATTTCGTATGCAGCCGCAGAGTGTTGGGCTTTGTCGCCCCAATCGAACATACGCGCAATACCACCACGCCGTAGCTTGGCCGGGTGCTTCAGGTATCCCGTCAGTACCGCATTTACACGGTGGCTGTTTTCCATCGACTGCGGCTCCGCCCAATGGCTTGTTTGCCACTGGGTGGCATTAAGCGCCGTGATTTCCCAGGAAGGCTCAATTAACGCGCGGGCAACAGCAAATAAATCATCAATTTCATTGCCCGTATCAGCATCCAGGATAATGGGTTGCTGCGCATTTGCAGGGAAAATGGTCAACGTGGTAAACAATACAAACAGGAAGCAAAAGCGCGAGAAAGGTAGTTGATTCATGGTCCGGGAGGCTAAGTAGCAAGTAAAGCGACAACTAAAGTAACAAGGAGATCAATGGCGCTTAATATACTACCCACCAACCATCATCTTGCAAAAAACACACCTGCCGGCTTTTATCGCCGCGCCCTGAAATTGTATGCCACACCAAAGTCAAGGCCACCATTCAACACATCGTATCCTCCCATCAACACAAAAGAACCAAAGTTACCAGCTAATCCGGGAGAGAAACTGGGTACATATTCGACTTCATTATCGCGTTGGTTAACCAACACGCCCATGCCCAACGCCGGCTGAACGGGTGATCTAAAGAAGTCATAAAACCCAACGATGCGCCCCATGAAGTACTCCGTCTCAGTTTTTGATTTTTGGAGTACAGCTTCGTTTACAGCCACCTGGAGGAGTAACCCGCCTTTGGGGTGTACATAACCGGTCATCAGGCCAATCGGTGCGTGTTCAGCATTGCCATAATACCCTACCGTTCCGCCAATGACGGCAACGGCTGCCACAGCAGCCACTCCTGCCAGTGCTGCCGGCAACAAGTCGCCTTCATCTTCCTCGTCATCATCATCGTCTTTTTTCTTCTTATTCCCTGAGAAAATGCCTGTGGCCGTACTTTCGTCCTCAGTTTCTTCCTCAGCCTCCCCCCTCGATCTGCGATCGTCGCTGCTGCGCGCGCCTTCAGTTCTTTGGTCCCCCCGGCCAACACGGTCGCCACGGGGTTCGGTAGACCGCGTGTCGACATCAGCAATTCGAGGTGGGGGCCGGCGGCCGTAGAAAGGAAAGTCTACCCAAATGGAAATGCCCGGGCGAAAGATGGTACGGCGGCTTGGGCGCCGTGGCTTGCGGGTTGCCGGCTCGTTTTCAGCAACTGCAGGGTCATCTTCGAAATGAACAAAAGAAATCGACGCAATCTTCGGATTTCTAATGTTAAATCCTTTCTGAAAATAGGCCTGGGCTGTTGCCGCATCGGTATCGGCAAAAACAGTCTCCCAGGCAAGGTCACCCATTTCTACAGTAACATACCCGGTCATAGCCTGCGCCATCAAGCTATCGTGCGCGAGGGTAAACAAGGTGACAGGCGTATCTTCCACGACCACTTCTGCCTGCACAACAATTGACTCAATCAGCACCTCCCCCGACAGTTCAGCAAAGGGTGTCTTTTTTCCATCCAGATACACAAAATCGCCCGGCTCCCATTGCAGCTTGTAGCTAAAAGCAGGCAAACTGTCTGCAACACGATAACTATAAGCAATGGTCAGTTCGTCAATAAGCGGCAAAACACCAGATTCCTCAAAAAAGGCATCCGTTGACGCTTCTTCGTGAACACTCAACGGCCAGTCTGTAATGGCGATTTGCTGCACGCGCTCCTGCCCCGAGGCATAAGGCACAAGCAAGAGGAAAAGTCCAAAGAGGACAACAAGACCTGATGGGAATCTCATAACAATTGTATTTGCGGGCTGCAATACCTTAGACGCCACTAAACGGACTTCGGTTACAACCGCGCACGCTTTATCACTGCATAAGATGTCTCCGCAGATGATTTACCTCATACAGAAAGCCAGGCCTGTAAGAGCAAGCCTGGCTTTGTGAACGTGAAATTTGGTGCCAACCAAGCAGAGAACAGTTTACCCGAAGATGTTGGGGACGTTTACACTGAGGATTACGATAAAGGCAAAGAAAAGCAGCAATATGGCAGCCTTGCCCCAGTCAATATCCCATGAGCGTTCCAACAAATTGTCTTCAGTCAGTTCATCGCGTTTGCCGACCACCATACTTACCCCAAGGCCAATTACCAGGGTCACCACAGCACCAACAGCATTCCACCAGAACCAAAATACCTGTGGGACAAACAGCCAGAGATAAACATTTACAAGCACGCCGGCAATTAACCCGATATTTGCACCTAGTGCATGCACACGCTTGAGCGCAATGGCTGCAATAAAGGTGGCCAGAATCGGACCATAAAACACAGAGCCAACTTTGTTGATGGCCTCGATAACTGTCTTTGCGATGTCGCCGGTGAAGAATGCCAATACAATGCACACGACGCCCCAGAAAAGTACTGCGTACTTGGAGTAGCGCATATACTGCTCATCCGACAGTTTTTTATCCCGGTTAAAGAAGTCTTCTATACTCGCTGCGCTCAGTGAATTAATTCCCGAACTCACCGAAGACATGGCAGCCGAGAAAATTGCTACCATGAGTATCCCGATCACGCCATGCGGGAGGAAGTCGCGAATAAAGATAGGGATCATGAGGTCGGGCTTGTCAGCCGGAATGCTTTCCATGAACCCCGTTTGCGTGACAGCAAGCGTGCCAATCACAAGTCCCATCAGGCAATACACAAACGTGATGGGAAAACGTAATAAACCATTAAACAGCAAAGTTTTCTTCACCGTACCCAGATCCTGCGCAGAGAAGAGCCGCTGTACCTGGCTTTGGTCCGTTCCGTAGTATGAGGTATAGAGAAAGAAGCCGCCAATAAGCATCGGCCAGAAGCCAAACTCGTCGCCTTCCTCTAGCCCCATCGAGCCAAAATCGACTGCTGTGAGTCGGTCCGTATCGATGTTCGCGAGGAAATCGCCCCAACCGCCAATGTAGTGAATGCCGGCAACCAGGCATATCACTATGCCGACGAGCAAAATCATCATCTGGATCATGTCGCCATAAACGACAGCCTTCATGCCACCCTGATAGGAATAGATCAGGGTTACCACGCCAATAATGAGAATCGTTTGCCACATCGGAATATCCATCACGCTGGCAAGGATCAGGGCAACAGTGTACACCATCACACTGGTAGCAAAAGCTCTGCTAATCTGAAACACACCACTCAACAAAACGCGTGTAGAAGTACTGAAACGTCGTTCGAGATACGCATACACGCTCACGATGCCGGCTTTGTACATCGGAGGAATCAAAAACACAAGCAAAAACAGCATTGCCAACGGTACAGCAAACTCATACGTTAGCCACATCATCCCGCCCCCTTGCTTCAAACCCACAAACGCCGGCGCCGAAATAAAGCTGATGGCTGACAACTGCGTTGCAATCGTACTGATCGACAGTGGAAACCAGCCAAAAGACTTGCCGCCAAGGAAATAATCTTCGCTATCTTTGTTTTCGCGAAATAGCCGCCCCAGCAATAACAATCCAACGATATAACTGACAATTACGAGATAGTCTATACTGTTCATATCGCATCACGTATTTAGTTTCTGTCTGAGTGCTGCTTTTCCGCCATTCCGCCATTCAGACCGCAGCATGCTAAGGTGGACCACGTCGGTCCGACCAGTCCCTGTCACACTCCACAGGTATTCTCGCAAGCGTCCTTCTTCTGTGCAGCCCACACTGCGCATGGCATGCAGGCTGCGTATATTCTCCGCACTTACACCAAACCCAACACGCCAGGCGCCAACGGCTTCGAAGGCAAAATCAAAGAGAAGATACTTGCAGTGTTTATTCAGCCCAGATCCCCAAAAAGAACGACCATACCAGGTGTGGCCAAGCTTAATCGTCTGCAGTTCCGGGTTGATTTCATAAAAACGGGTGGTGCCGGCAAACAGGTTTGCGGCTTTGTCAAATACTGCAAAAGCATAGGCTTTGCCGGCGGATCGCTCCTCAACAGCCGCAGCTATGTATGCGGTAAGTTGTTGTACATCTCGTCCGTTTTCGAGCAGATGGTACCAAACGGCTTCGTGGTCGGCAGCAGATAAAAGCGCTTCCGCATGCTCAACCAGAAGCGGTAAAAGCCGGACACGACTGTCTTCAAGCACGTAATCCGCTGAAAAATCAAAGTTGAACATGGGGCTTCCGGTTGCTGGCTAAGATCCGTCTTCTTTCAGGAGGTCCAACGTACAAGCGGCTGTCCAGGAAAAGTCACCGCCCCCATACCCGCTAGCGAGGCCGGCTGCGGTGGATTTATCTGATTCAAAGTATTCGTAAAATCCGAGTTTTTGTACCAACTCTAACAAGTCTGCCCGCACAATGCTTGCTGTATGATCAAATCCGTAACGTCTCAGTCCGTGGTAAATCATCCAGTTCATCTGCGACCACACAGGTCCTCGCCAGTAACGTTTGGAATCAAACAATGGGCTGTCGACATCAAAACTCGGACAAATGTAATAGCCGCGTTGGTGCAGGCTTTGCAGGTAGGTATTTAGCGCAGCGGCCTGATCTCCAGTGGGAATTTCGGCATAGAGTGCAGAAAGGCCACCAATTTCTTTGTGCGCAATAGCCTGTCCACCCCGTAAATCAAAAGGTGTAAAGGTTTGCAATGCAGGATGCCACAGCTTTTCCACGTACGCACGCAAAGATTGCTGCTGCCATTCTTTTAGTTCACCTACATCAAAACCAAAACGTTCACCAATTCGAATCAGGCTTTCATTTGACTTGATGAGTACCGCGTTCATCAGCGTATCCTGAACCAAAAACGGACTCTCCTCAAAAATACCCGCTTTGTCATAGCAGTGGGCTTTACCCATCTGCAGCAAGTAGACATATCGATCATACTGATATGACGTCGGCCGCTCGTCGGACGGTGCAATAGAGGTGTCGCGACGCTCATACTGTGGCAAAGCAGCTTTGTCAATTTCGATGCGGGCGAGCGAGTTGTCCCACAGCGGCGAATTATCCCGACCAGACTCCCAGGGATGGAAGATGAACATCAACCCTTCTCGCAAAGGATCGCGATAGGTGTAGAGGAAGCGATGACTTTTCACCATCCGAGGGAAAATCTCCCGAACAAACGCGATGAGAGTTTCATCATCAGGATATTTCTTGAGTAGATCCTCCAGCACAAAGCCATGAACAGCCGGCTGGGTAATTCCAGACGACTTTGGCTTATCTGGTGCTCCGTCGTTTACATCGCACTCCCAAAAATCATAATTCGGGAAGTACGTTTTTTCGTTCTCGCTATGAAAAATGATGTGGGGCAACATACCATTTTCCCATTGCCCGGAAAACAGCGAAGCCAGCTCCTGAATGGCGTGATCCAGTGCAAAGTGGCTATGCCCGATGCTCACAAACCCTGAATCCCAGTTCCATTGAAAAGGATACAGCCGACCTGTTGGAATGGTAAATCCGTCCCTCCAGTTCAGCGAAAGAATGCGCCGGGCCTCATCAACCAGATTCTCTAACTGCATGTTTTGAATATAAAAGAAGGGTAAAGGGTTGATGCCCAATCCTTTACCCCTCCTTCTTTTTTTGCACTAACAAGCTTGTGCCGGCAATATACGCCAGCAACGCAAAGGGTACCTAGAACGAGAAAGCAGCCCTGAGGAACACACGGCGCGGCAGAATAGGTCGGCCTACAAAAAACTCGCTCAATCCGGTCTGCGCATCACCCTGACGCGGTGAACCTTCTGTAACACCATCTGCATCAAACAAGTTGAAAACAGACAGGCCAACGCGTAATGCTTCTTTATCGCCCAGCGGAAAGCTGTATCCCGCATCCAAACGGACGATATTGAATCCATCCAACTCTACGGTGTTGGCATCGTTTGCAAACTTGCTACCGAGGAAATTGCTGGACAGATTGACATCAAATCCGTCATTCTCGTAGCTAAAGCCGGCAAGGCCCATGACATTGGGCTGACGACGCAACTCATTGCCTTCCAGGTCCGGATTTCCTTCAACTTCTGTGAACTCGTGATCCTGGAAAGTGAAGTTACCATATACGTTCACCCCGTTTCCGAGCGCATAGTTAGCCGTTGCCTCCAACCCAATCGTCTGCGTACTCTGCACCCTGACCTCTTCAATAATGCTCGACGGGTTGTTGGGGTCATTGATAAAGTCTACGCTCCTTCTGTCGCCAAGCGCCACAAAGAAGAGGGCGGCTGTCCCGGAGAAGTTACGCTGGGCATACTTGACACCAAGTTCGCCTTGAACAACGGACTCGGGCTCATAACTCTGGGGTACACCTGGTCTTGGGAAAGAAACCGAACGGAGCTCAGGGAAGAAGTAGCCTCGCGAGAAGTTGGCGTAGAGGTTCGTTGAGGTGCTCAGCTTGTACAAGCCGGCAATGGCAACCGCCAGGTCACTTGTAGACACTTCACCCTTCTGGAAAGTGTTGCTGCCTACACCCGTTTCCCGGCTGATAATGCCTGAAGCACGCTCCCAGCGTAATCCAATATCCAAATTGAATTGCTCTCCTTTAATCTCATCACCTACAAAGAATGCAACTTTGCGACTTTCATGGTAACGGTTAGAGGTTTGCGCACCAGAAATGAATCCACCGGTTGAAAAGTTGACGTCGTTGCCATCTTCGTCAGTGTATGCGACATTGACCATACGGGGTGCGTTTCTGAAATCGCCGAGGAAGTTCAGGATCCAGTTGTTGTCTTCAGCACGGGTATTTGCGAGAAAAGTACCAAAGCTGAAGTTGTGGTTGTCAATCGACTTTGTAACCTGGATTTCGCTGACCATTTCTTCCATGGGCCGCTGGCGGTCGAGAATCCTGTTCTGGAAGAGCAGGTCGTTTGCAGCCAGGGTAGAGCCGTCATCCGCATAGGTGAATGACGCATTGGCCGGCAATTCGCGGTCCGTCAGGAAAGAGGCCTGTGTTTCGGGTACGTTGTGCACGCCGTCGCCATCGAGGAATAAGTTGAACCAGTGGTCGTACCGCGCTGCCTTTGCTTTGGCAGACAAACGCCAGTCGTTGCCAAATGAATGTTTCAGGTCTACCATCAAGTAGCCACCCTGCGTCATAACACCATTTCCAATTGGCGATTCAAAGCGGCCAAATGGCGTGTCAAAAGAGAAGTCTTTTGCCTGCCCGGTAAGGGTTGTGTACACCGTTTCCCCATCGTTGCCTGTAGGCCGCTCGCGCTGCCCATTGTCGTTTGCCAGCGGGTATGGGAGATAAAACTGTACGTTATCATCGATGACCTGCCCATAAACCGTGATTGAGCTCTTGGCGTCGTTAAACAGTTTTTTCACGTTTGCACGTACCTGATATCCTCTGGTAGGAAGGCCGGTATCAAGCGGACCGTCGTCGTAGCGATAAAAGCCTGACACCGCGTAAAACAGGTTGTCATTCAACGGGCCGGCAGCCAGAAAGTCTGTTTTAACACGACCGCCTTCAGCCCATTCCAACTGCACCTTGTTTTCGTGCTCAAAAGACCCGGTAGTACTGGTATAGTTAATAATGCCGGCTACACTACCAGCGCCAAACAGCGTAGAAGAACCACCGCGCACAAATTCCAGATTACGCAAGCCTATATCATTGCGGAAGTAAACGTCGTGAGCTGAGGAGTTAAGCCCAAACGTGCTCAGCACAGGCAGCCCATCAACCTGGAGTGGCGTAAACTGATACTGACCGCCAGAGGGCATACCACGCACAAACACATTCGATGCAACTTCGCCACCACCACCTTCAGCTGTAATGCCCGGAATGGTACGGAGAATATCTGCCTGAGAGTTGCTGCTCAGTTGCTGCAGGCGTGCCGCATTAAGCAATGTGATCGACATCGGCGATTCTTTCTGTGTACGTCCACTGAAGGACCCCGTAACGACGATCTCATCGAGTAACAGGTTGTCTACATTCAGTACCACATCCTGTGTGTAGCTCGTGCCGCTTTCGACAGCAATGCTCATTTGATAGGTTGTGTATCCTGTATAAGAATAGATGATGGTTTGATTGCCAGCCGGCACCTGGAGGCTGTACGTCCCGTCGAGATCAGTAGTGGTGCCAATCGCCTGGCCCTGTACTACAATGTTTACCCCGATGAGCAAATCTCCGTCACTGCCCGTAACTGTGCCTGAAAGCGTGCCCTGTGCACTTACGTTGCCAACTGCAAAACACAGCAGCGTGGCGCAGAACAAGTACCGAATACCTTGCAAGGAGGATCGAATCATGATTGTTGCTTTTCCTAATGAATATCTTTTTCCTGCGGGTTGACATGTATGTCCACAATCAAATTAGATGGGGGCTCTACCGGCTTGTTTATAGAAAACTATCTATTAATGACACTATTCTATAATTTTTGCCACGATATACCTGCCCTTTTGTTATTATTGTGTCCATGAAACCGGAATACGAAAAGATACTCGAGTCGCCCGAGCGGTCTTTTATGACGCGGGTTGTTCGCCGGCCGAGCCGGCCGCTACTCAGCCAGGCATGGCACTATCATCCTGAAATAGAAATCTGCTATACCCTCAAAAGTTATGGCCGCAGATTTGTCGGAAACCAGATATCAGACTACCAGGAAAAGGACCTCGTCATTTTCGGCACCAACCTCCCACACGGCTTCACCACAGACGTACCTTGCCACCAAATTGTCATCCAGATGACGCGTGATTTTTTGGGTGAGGCATTCATCAACAGGCCCGAACTTCACACCATTAAAAACCTCTTTGCTTTTTCACGGCGGGGCCTTGCCTTCCAGGACAGTACAAAAAAGCGCTCCCGAAAGCTGATCAGAAAATTGATCAAAACAGAGGGCTTCACCCAATTACTTTATTTACTGGAATTGCTAAACGTGATGGCAGACGCTGATGATGTGGAAGCGATCTGCTCTGAAGAGTATGCGCTAGACTTTAACGAGGCCCAATTGGGGCGGGTCAAAATTGTCTACGATCACATTATGGAGAATTTCCGAGAAGAGGTTCGGATCAAAGAAATCGCGGACAAACTTAACATTTCGGAAGCCGCTTTTTATAAGTTCATCAAGAAACACACGAAGAAAACATACACCCAGCTCATCAACGAATTTCGGACCCACTACGCGAGCAAATTGCTCATGACAACCGACAAAACGATCTCTCAAATTTGTTTTGAAAGTGGATACAACAATTTATCCTATTTCAACCGCAAGTTTAAAGAGATTATGCACGAGACCCCGCACAGCTTCCGAAGCCACTATTTACGCCGACCTGCTTAAATCCCATCGGTAAACTGCAACGCATTGCGGTCGTAGCCGGTGAGTTCTACGTACCCGCTGCCGTCAATCGGATCGCCGCCGGCTGTGCCTTCCACACGCACAGCACCTTCCCAGTATCGGACGGCCAAATCTAGCTCCTGATCATTCATGAAAGGTGTGATTTCCAGATCCAGTCCTTCCGCCGGGATTTGGAGGCGCCATTGTGAGGGGTAAACGCCTCCATGTTTGCTCTCCCAGGTATCGAGCACAGTCAACGTTACATTATCTGGCTCCAGCAACCGCTTGTCTCCTGTTGGGCCCACTACTACGCCGTGTGCATAAGGCGCAACGTCTGCTGTTGTGTTGCGCACATTGAAGTACATAACATCGCGTCCGTCGCCAAGGTGAAAAGAAAACCAGTCCCAACCAACCTGATCAGCCCTTAAAAGGCTGGTGCTCCACTCTCTATCCATCCAGCTTAATCCTTCTACAGCATGCTCGGTACCGTTGATGGCAACCGTGCCTCGTGTATCCATCCGGGTCATCGAGTAGTAGTAAGATGCGTTGCCGTACCCGGTCCCTTTCACGCTGTAGCCGGCATCACCCTGCAGCACAATCGGTTTGACAAGATCCATTGTAAAATCGATTGCTACCCCATCTTCAGCGGCTCGCACCCGCATCGGCGGCATCTCGTCGCCAATTTGTGTGGCTTCCCAATCGTCAAGCCACACGCGAAAAGGAGCGGGTGTTGCGCCGGCAAGTCCGGCTGCACCGCGGCTGAATCGTTCGAACGCGTAGAACTTTTGATTATCGATGTCGCTCAGCGCAAAATGCGCAAAATAAAGCTGCTTCGTACGCCAGGCAGATCCATCTTCAGCCTCACCCGAATCTGGTGGAGCTAGCGCATTGCGAAAAATGGTAAACTGATATCCAAAGCGCCGGCCTTCCTGTGTTTGCAAATTTCCGGTGTAATACCACCATTCCAACTTATAGCCAGGATGTGCCCCATGATCAGCGGGAAACTGAATTGGCATGGGCCCCAATGCGCGTACATAGCCCGTGGTGTCTCCCGCCATTGCCTGCCCGATGCCTACAGAAGCACCCAGGGGAGCTGGCTCCGAGCCCAGCAGCAACACGCCGCCCACCAGTCCAAAAAAGAGCAGGACAATAGTGAAGAGTACTTTGTTCATGGCTTATGTAATCTGAAAGCGTGGATACGATCATTCCTCTCGCAACGCCATAGCAGGATTTGCCTGCGCCATTCGCCATGCAGGATAAATGGCTGCCAGCAGCGCCGCAATAAGCGCGAGGACGAGGGCCTGGAGCAGTACTTCCGGGGAAACCTGCACTTGCATGGTCCACCCAAAGGAGCGTTTATTAATGACAAAAATGAGCACGCCGGCCAGGATGAGTCCTAGCGGGAGCGCGAGCAGGCCGGCAAATAATCCCATAAGTCCGGATTGCAGGGTGATATAGCGCCACACTTGCCGGGGCGTAACACCCGTTGCCCGCAAGACCGCCAATTCTTTGGCGCGCTCCAATTGCAAGGCCATCAAGGCACTGAGAATGCCAATGAAAGCAACGCCTATTGCCAGTAAGCGGAGTACATTTGTAATGGTAAACGTGCGGTCGAATACATCCATAGATAGTGCACGCAACGTCTGATTCGCACGAATCAGCACCTCCTGGTTTTCATCAACCAGCTTTCTCAATTCCGCGATAGCAGTTGCAGGCTCCACACCATCTTTCAAATACAACGCCATGGTCGACACAGCGGCCTGTCCAAAGTTCTGTTCAAACGCTGTCCGATCAAGCAAAGCCGTCCCCAGATCCGATCCGTAATCAAAATAGACACCCGCTATTTCAAACGGCTTTTTGCCGGCGTCGGTATCCAACGTAAGCACATCGCCTTCGTGCAGGTTGTATCGATAGGAAAGCGGCTCGGATATAATGATGGCGCCGGCGTTAGTAAACGCGGGCCAAATGGTTGAAGCATCACCTTCTTTAAAGGTAAACGAGGTTAAGCTTGGTGGTGCAAGATCAAACGATACAAGATCAATAATACCGACATCGGTATTGGCTTTGGTTTGAAATCCTGTACTGGCTTCAGCAATGACATCCGCTGCTTTAAACCGTTCTACGAGCCCATCATCCAACGTAGCATCTACCCGACGCATGACAAGGCTAGGCGGTGACACATAAATATCTGCCTGCAACGACTGATCAAGCCATACGGTTACCGTTTGCCGAAAACTGCTGACCATGACGCCTACGCCTATTGTGGCGGCAATAGCAACCATCAGGGCGGCAACTGCCACAGAAGTACGGCTGAGCGAGGTGCGAATACCGCTAGCCGCCATCCTGCCCGTCATACCAAATACATACGCCATGACAGGCCGTACCCATGCAGACATCCGGTCAACCATAATGGGGATAAGCAGTGCGTAGCCGACCAAGACTAGAAAAAGTGCACCATAACTGACAGCAATGTTTCGCCCGGGCGCCATCAGTAACAAGGTACCAGCCAATCCCAATATCAGACCAGCAATGGCAAACCGCGGCATTTGATTTTTGAAGGTTGTCTCCTCCAATGATCTACGCAATACGGTGCCCGGCGTTGATGCAGTGGCTTCGCGAGCCGGCGCCAGCGCAGCAAACAACGTAGCCCCTACACCCAGGGCTACGCCTTTGAGAAGCGTCATCGGGCCAAGCGCTATGTCACGCACCGAGAGCACGTAATACAGGTCATTGATTGTCTGGGTCACGAGTTGTACCAGACTCTGCCCCAATACAATGCCAAGCAACAGGCCGAGTACCGTACCGATAATGGCAATCAGCACGGCTTCGCCGAGAATGAGGCGAAAAATTTCGTTGCGCGTCACACCGAGGGTCCGCATGCGGCCAATCAGCCATCGACGCTGAACAACCGAGAACGTCATCGTATTGTAGACGAGAAACATGCCGACGATAATCGACAGCATGCTGAGCGCGGTAAGATTGAGTTCAAACGCCCGGGTCATCTGGGCAACAGTAGAACTCCGCGCTGCAGATCTCATTAGTTGCACACCGCCCGGCAGAGCCTCTTCAATCCGTGTCTGTTCGATCACGCCGGCATCTGTATCAGCAAGGAGTAAGTCCACATGACTCAGTTCGCCTTGCATCCTGAATAAATCCTGTGCGGTTGCAATGTCGACGATCATCAGGTCAGCCATGGCCTGGGCGCTGCGTTCATCTTCAGCCTGCAAGACGCCGGCGAGGGTCAGGACGGCCGTCTGTCCACCTGCTATAACCGATAGGGTATCACCTACTTCAACGGCAAAAGCTCGTGCTGTCTCTTCAGCAATCAAACAGGTATTGGGCTTTGCCATGAAAAGGGATAAGTCAACGCCGGCGTCCTGGTTGGTGTACGCGCGAAAGGGTGCTTCAGCAAGCGCGTCGACGCCAAGGATCTGCAACGTCCGCGTCGGTTCTTTTGAAACGCGAACAAAACCTTCGACAACTGGTGCAGCCTCGCGAACACCAAGCCCAATCCGTATATCACGATAGACCTGTTCATCCAGATTTCCCGTTGACGCTACGATTTGATGGGTTGCCTTCCCTGTAACCCGCTCGCTAGACAAAGAGAAGGCACGGCGTGCACTTTCATTGGCCAGATCAATCGATACAACCAGCGCAACCCCTAACGCAACACCAAGCACCGACAGGCCAATCAGCCAGGGGTGGCGCCCCATGTAGCGAATACTTGATTTAGAGAGGAGATTGCGTGAGCTCAAGGCGCTAACCAATTTGATTGAGGGTCATCATTTGACAAGCTCGGCGCCAGTACTTGAGGATACGATACGTCCGCCCTGGAGTGTAAACACCCGATCAGCCAGGGCAGCCATGGAACGGTCGTGTGTAGCTACAAGTGTTGTTTTACCCATACCCCGTACCAGCGTATCAAACAGATTGAGCACTTGGTCTGCCGTTTCATCGTCGAGGTTACCGGTTGGCTCATCGGCCAGAATAAGCATGGGGTCGTGCGCCAGCGCGCGCGCAATGGCAACACGCTGCTGCTCCCCGCCAGACAGGCGGTCTGGATAACTCTGCATGCGATCACCGAGGCCTACCTGCTCTAGAAAACCCAGGGCTTCATCGATGTCGTTTTTGGTCAGCCGCTTGTTCAAATCGAGCGGCAAAAGTACGTTTTCCTTGACGGTGAGGGTCGGAATCAAGTTGAACGTCTGGAAAACGAAGCCGATATGCTCTCGGCGGAAAAGGGTGCGTTCCTGCTCCGACAGGGTGGTCAGGTTAATACCACCAATGGTTACAGCGCCGGCGCTGGGAATATCAATCCCGCTCAGCAAGTTCAAAAGGGTGCTTTTACCGGATCCACTCCGGCCAAACATCACAATAAAATCCCCTTTGCCAATCTGAAAATTAACGTCTTCAAGTACACGACGCGTTTTCCCCCCTTCTTCGAAAGACTTGGTCAAATTATGCACATCCACCAGAGGGGATCGCTCCATGATATCGAGAGGCTGGTTAACCATGAAAGATTCGCGATAGAAAACACCGGGCGAATGGATAGTTCCATTTTTCGCTAATATAGAGAAGGTGGTTGCTGTTGTGCGGGGAATCTAATCAACTGCTTTGCATCCGTTTCAAATACCGGGAAAGGGAAAGAATTGAAATAGCGCTTATACGGAATTTTATGGATGAGGGGGTGCGTTTTTGCAACGAAATACGTCATTTGTGAAACACCCGTTGGGTCTTCAAGACCCGACGGGTGTTTTAGATTGCCATAACCTCGGGCACTTGCTGGGCTTCAATGCTACGTTGAAGCCGATCCTTGAAATTGGCCCACCACCCGTTTTTCAAATTACAGCTGTGATGCAAAATCTGCCTGAATCTCCAGTAGCAGTTGGGCAACGCAAAGTTGGTTTTCCAATACGAATAACAGTGCTGAAACCACCCGCCCCCTTGCACGCGCCGGGTCCATCCTCTATACTCTTTCATCACAAAATTAGAGAACGGGCATGAACGTACTGATCTTTGGCGCTACAGGCATGGTAGGATATGGCGTCTTGCTAGAGCTGATCGACAGCCCAGCTGTGGCACGCATCCTGAGCATTGGCCGGCGCACGTTGGATATCGAAGCCCCCAAGCTCGAACAACTCGTCCACACCAATTATGAAAACTTTGACGCCATCGCTGACAAGATGACTGGATTTGAAGCCTGTATGTGGTGCATTGGCGTTCCTTCAGCCGGACTCACTGAAGAAAAGTATACGACCATCACGTATGCCTATACGATGGCAGCAGCAAAGGTATTGGTCAAACAAAGTCCCGATATGCGGTTCTGTTTTGTATCCGGAGAAGGTGCAGATAGCAGTGAGAGCGGGAGAAGCATGTGGGCCAGGGTTAAAGGCAAGGCTGAAAACGCACTCATCGCGCTGCCTTTTAAAGAGGTTGTCATTTTCCGGCCCGGATTCATAAAAGCGGAACGGGGAAGTAAACCCAGAGGTGCATTGTACAAGACAATGTATGCCATCTTCGGTGTACTTGCCCCTGTGATGCGCTGGTTTGGGGCAGCAACCTCGACCACGGAAATAGGCAAAGCCATGATCGCAGCAGCACAGGGAAAGGCAGAAAAACAGATTTTACGTTCTGTAGACATCAACGCGCTTGCCACGCGAGCGTCATGAAGCCCGCAACACAGCCGGCACTTCGCTAAGCCAACCGACCTTATGAGTACCCCACAGCCCGATGCAAATTGCCTCGGCAGCATCATGGCGCAATGATGTAGGTTTTTTGGCGCCCGACCAATCGATAATCTGCCGCGCCAGGCGGTCTGCGTGCTTTTTTGCGTCTTTGCCGCTGCGCTGGTGACGCGACAGCAGCAACAATTCGCGCCATGCGCCGGCGTGCAACTGCAGCACTCGCAATCCGCGCCGCTCACCTTCCGCAATCCAGGGCACAGCAATTTCACCGCCACCTTCGATCACCAGCACTTCAACCGCAGGAGACTCACGCAGAATTGCACCAGCTGCGCGCCGGAGCCGGCCTCGCGAACCAAAGTTGCGAGATCGATACCACTGCAGCCGCCCATCCTGCCCAAACAAAGCAAGGCCTGTTTTTAAGCCAAGATCTACGGCAAGCAGCGACATTTAGGTTGAAGGTTGAAGGTTGAAGGTTGAAGGTTGAAGGTTGAAGGTTGAAGGTTGAAGGTTGAAGGAATGTAAACTTCGACATTCAAAATTCATTGTTCGGTGTTCGATATTTAAAAGGATTTGCTAGCTTAGCAGAGATCCTTCGGATACACAGGATGACAGTCGACAAAGTGCGGCGCATGCAGTTCAATTTACGGGCTTCAATCGGCACACAGCATTCTGTGGATAAAAATCACCAAACAAAAAAAGAGCTGACCCAAAGCCAGCTCCTTGTAAAATCTAGATAATGCCTTCTCGCCAAAGCCAACCGATCAGTTCATCTTCGAGCCTGAATTGCTCGCTCCAAAATCGAGAAAGCTCAATACCGTTCAACCGAACCATGCCGCCGCTACGTGCCAGGTACTGGAGACGTTCGAAACGGACCGGCGCCATGCAGTCATCATCATAAATCTGCAACCGCTGCGGTGGCGGGGTTTTCCAGTAAACTTTGTTTATCGGCTTCACCCGGATGACAATTTTCTGGCATTCGCCTTTTTCATCAGCATGAACCTGGGCTTGAAACTGATAATTCAAGGTTTGCTCATACCCATTTTCGGGCACCTGGTGCATCATTAATCCAGCTGAACCAGAACAAGATACAAGCAGAAATATTGGTATTAAAAATAAGCTATGAATTACTTTCTTTGATATGCGCATAGTACACTTATGAGTCTAATAATACAGTGGTCCGGAAAATTTCGGCAACACGAAGCGTGTACATCATTTATTTTATTACGGGTGATGTATCCCGGAGATCCCCTGCAGATTGGCGTTCAGCGGATCACATTCGTAGTTTCTATCAACTTACAATCCTCTCCCCGCCCCCCATCCGCAGATTCATTCCGTCACGGATGGTAAAAAACATCGCCTGTGAGATGAAAGGCCATCAGATTTTGTACCGGTTTTTGATAATTGTGCTGCTCCTGGCCGGCTGTAGCAAACCAGACCTCAACGACCCGGCTGTGCAGGCATCTCTTCAGCAGGCAGAAAACATGGGACTGGCCTATCTGGAAGAGAATCGATTCGACGATGCGGCGGCGGCGTTTGAAACGGTGATCGCACTTAATCCTGAGGACCCCGCCGGCCACGCGAATCTGGGCATTGTCCATTTGCGCAGAGGAGACTATACAGCAGCAGAAAAGGCCTTTAATGAGGCATTGGCGCGTAAAAAAAGTGACCCTGACATCTTTATCAATCTCGCCACAGTTTTCCAGCAAACCGACCGGATCGAAAACGCCAGAGAAATCCTGCGTACATCGCTTGAGACAAACCCTGAGCATGTACAGACCCTCTATCAGTTAGCGCAATCGTATGGCGGATTACCTGAGGACAACACACAATTTATTGCCCAATTGCAGGCAGTTATACAGTATGCGCCGGCCAATGTAGTCCCTCGTTTTTTTCTGATTGAAGCGCTCACTAGCGGAGATTTTTTCCCGGAATCGCTGGACGCGCTGATGGCCCTGCAACAGCAACTGCCAGCCATCCCGCAAGAAGCACAACCCTACTTTGACCGCGCAGTACAGGCCTTCCAGGCGCAGGATACAACCACTGCACGCGCTTCAAGCCGCATCTTCCATAACCTGATGAAGGCCACACCCTACTACCAGACAAGTCTGCGTTTGCTAGGTATTCGAACAGACCTCGCAGCCGGCAATCCTGTGGTCTCCCAACCCGTGCTGACCGCAGCTGCCTCCACCGACGAATCTGCCTTTATTCTCGATAACATGCAGTTCAATGACGCAACCGAGGGCGCAGGATTTACTTCCAGGGAAGGCAATGTAATCGATATGGTGCTTTTTGATTACGACGGGGACAACGAGACGGACTTGATCACCCTTACACGCGACGTCGTTTCACAAAACACTGCTGTCACGCTTTATCAAAGTCGGTTTGGTCGATTTACAGATGTCAGCGAGAAAGCCGGCATCGATTCAGCAATATCCAATGCCGCGAAGCTTCTGGTAGCTGATTTCGACAACGACACCTTTCCAGATATTTTTATCTCCCGCCAAGGACCCGATGTGCTGCTAAGCAATGCAGGAGATGGTACTTTTGCAGCCACTACACCTTCAGGACTCGACACGGAGGGCGTGCGTGCCATGGTCGTTGCTGATATAGACCACGATGGGGACCTTGATCTCATTACAGGCACCAAAACCCACGACCGGGTATTCCGTAACAATGCAGACGGTACCTATTCGGCTAATCCTGCTGCTGGCCTGCGGGGTGAAAACAACGATGCAACTAACGATATCGATATCGGAGATTTTGATGATGATGGAGACCTCGACTTGCTATTCAGTCGAAGCAGTGGCCTTTATCTCTACTCAAACCAGCAGCAAGGTATCTTTGCCCTGATTGCAACAGCATGGGAAGGCCTATCTGAGGTTGCATCAACGGGTACGGGAGACTTTAACAACGACGGTTTCCTGGATGTGATTAGCGCCAGCACAGCCGGTATCCAATTACATACCAACCAGGGTACGGGTGCGTTTGCTGATCCTGTGCAGATAACCAGCGCTTCATCAGGGCAAATAGCTGTACCGCTGGATGTCGACAACGATGGCCTGCTAGACTTCTTTCTAGCCGGCGCTGCCCCACAATTGTGGCACAACGCAGGCAAGGGTTTCACCAATGCGACCACAACCCTGCTTCCGGTAAACGAGGACAACGCAATCGGTGCGCACTACACAGACTATAACAACGACCGGGATCTCGACCTCTTCCTTAACACGCCCCAAGGGATAACGCTTCTCAGGAATGACGGCGGCAACCAGAACCGGATGGTTTCGATACAAACGCGCGGCCTGGTAACCAATAACAGCAAAAACAATTATTACAGCATTGGCGCCAAGGTAGAAGTACGCGCCGGAGATTTGTACCAGATGCAAGTCGTGAACCAGCCGGTTACCTACTTTGGCCTGGGTAAACGCCTGCAAGCAGACGTTATACGGATTGTTTTCACAAATGGGGTGCCGCAAAACATCTTCAGCCCGGGCACTGATCAAGACATTATCGAGCAGCAGATTTTAAAGGGATCATGTCCGTTTCTATATACCTGGAATGGCACCGGCTACACGTTTGCAACCGATCTGTTGTGGCGTAATGCGCTGGGCATGCCCCTGGGTATTATGGCCGGCGGAGAAACCGCCTATGCCCCTGCAATGCCTGCGGAAGACTATGTGCTCATTCCTGGTCCACTTGTACCCAAAGATGGCCGCTATGCCATCAAAGTCACAGGAGAATTGTGGGAAACGCCTTATATCGATGAAATTAAGCTGCTTCTCGTAGACCATCCCGCCACCACGACCATCAGAATCGATGAGAAATTTGGCGCTGCCCCTTCGACACCACTCCCTGTGTATGTACTTGAGCAAGTTGTAGCAGTAACTGCCATGAATTCGCAAGGAACGTCTGTTACAGCAGCGCTCAGTGCAGCAGACCAGCAGTTTGTGCCGCTCACAAAGCCAACCCGCTACCAGGGCCTTATGCAAAGCGATGCACTTGAACTCGTGCCGGCTGCACCGATCAACCCGGACGAAGCAGTACTTTATTTAAAGGGATGGATTTTCCCGACAGACGCAAGCATCAACGTCGCACTTTCTCAGACACCATCACGCGGTGCCTTCCCACCCCGTGTTCAGGTACGCAATGAAGCTGGTGATTGGCAAACGGTCATCCCGAGTATTGGATTTCCGATGGGTAAAAACAAAACCGTACGCGTCGACTTGCGCGGCAAATTTCTGACAGATGACCATGCGGTGCGTATCGAGAGTAACATGCAGATTTACTGGGACCATGCGTTTTTTGCTGAAGAGGTACCACAGGCCTCAACGCGCAACATACTCCGTCGGACCAGCATAGCAGCCGCCTCAGCAGATCTGCGGTATCGGGGGTTTTCTCGCATGTATAGATCTTCGCCTTTTGGCCCCCATTTGTTCGACCACGACAGTGTTTCAACTACGCCTCGCTGGCAAGATCTGAAGGGGCAGTATACCCGGTTTGGCGAGGTAGCCCCGCTACTCTCATCTACGGATGACCAGTACGTGATTATGAATGCCGGCGATGCCATCGAGATCACTTTTGACGCCAATGCAGCGCCGCAACTGCCGGAAGGCTGGCAACGCTCGTTCATTCTGTACACCAACGGTTGGCTGAAAGACGGTGATCTGAATACCGCCGCCGGCCGCCACGTTGAGCCGCTGCCGTTTGTGGGGATGACGGCATATCCATACAGCGAAGCTGAGGCTTATCCGATGACGCCGGCCAACAAAGCCTACCACGCGACCTACAACACCCGCACCGTAACCCGCGAAGCGTTCCGGAATCAGCTCAAGCCTTAAGGCCACGGTACGCTACCCCATGCGCAGGCGTCTGACTGTGTATGAAGACGTACTATGTATACATCGTCGCCAGCATTAGCCGCATAATATATATAGGCGTGACTAATGATTAGGAATGCAGAATTGCACAACACAAGGCCAGGGTAAATCCTAAAAGTTTCTCTGCCAGATACTTCGTGAATAGACTTGTGTATTTCGAAGTGTTTCAATCGATAAATGAGGCAATAGCAAGAGAGAAAGAGATAAAAGGCTGGAAACGGATACGAAAAATAGCACTAATTGAGGCGAGAAATCCGACCTGGAAGGACCTGAGTCTGGAGTGGGATAATTAGGCTCACCCAGATCCTTCGCGGGGCTCAGGATGAACTGTGTTAAGAATCAAGTATTCAGTTTCATTTTTTCGACATAATCATTGTCGAAGGCAACACCGCTTTTGACTACTGCAAACACCTGTCTTACCAGCTTGTTGGCCAC
>JBCCIM010000086.1 GCA_039111535.1 Bacteroidota bacterium
AAATGCAAGCAAAAAAACCGAAATAACAACAAAACGAAATAACAAAAAAACTACATCACAACAAAACGACATCACAACAAAACGACATCACAACAAAACGACATCACAACAAAACGACATCACAACAAAACGACATCACGAAAAAACGGAATCCCCCTAAACCTGTGGAACCGAAACGTGCAGATGATCAGCCGTCCCCGTATGTCTTAGCGTATTGAACCCCATCGCCCAGAAATAAAACCGCACCATCTGATTGACCCATTCTGGTTTACCCTGGGTGCGGATATCTACGGCTTCAACATAGCCGTTTTCCTGCTTATAATGCAGCGAGTTTTCCAGCACGGGCAGCCCCATGGTTCGGTAATCGTCGGGTGTTCGTCCCATATCGGTTACTACAAGGCTACGGTCAGCCAGCACAAGGGTACTTGTTGCAATGCGCAGGGCTGGATGCAGGGAAAGGTAGGTAGACTTTACTTCTTCAGACTTAACATTGGTACCCGACAGGTACATAAGGGAATAGCCGCTATAAACGAGTACGAGCATGAGTAGCATTTTCGACATCCGGCCTGTTATCGCAAACGTACCCATAAACTTACGCCTAAGCAGCGCTGAATACACGAGTAGCACCAGTGTTGTAGCCCCTACCCCGGCAGCTACCGCAAGCCAAACATTCATCTGTTGATCCACATTCAAGTAGAGCGAGACGCGCACCAGTAACAAAAACGGAAGCGCCACGACGACAATCAGGGTTACAATTGATTTAATAAGCCAGGTAAAAGGATTAAATCGCTTTACAGGCCCAGCCGGCGCAGCGTCTGCTCTGCTTTTCACGGATTGCTTCCCTGATGACTTTCTTGATGATTTTCCAGAAGCCCGCGATTTGGCAGCATCATTGCCACTCCCTTTTGCCAGGTTTTCCATTTCGCGCAAAGCAGCTTCTATATCCTGTACTGGCTGAGAATCCATAAGAGGCGTATAAGTTTTGATCAACGGAGCATGCTTTGGCGGCAATGCGAATCAGAAAACCTGTGAGACGGGCAACGGTGTTTAAGTCAATTTACACAATTTGTGGTTACGTCGAAATAACCACAGGGGTTACAATCACATGCATCTCTCTGCCGGCTCACGCGTAAATACTGATGCAAGCAACGTAAAGTGAATATAAACCTGATTCCCTAAAAGCTGCTATTTCCTATGTTTTCACGCCTGCTCATCCTTTTCATTGTTGTCCCAATGATCGAATTGATGGTTCTGATCGAGGTTGGGAAAGAAATTGGATTTTGGCCAACCATCGGAATTATTTGCATCACAGGCTTACTTGGAAGTTCGCTTGCGCGGCAACAAGGCCTGGCTGTATGGACACAATTTAACAGCAGAATGCAGAAAGGCGAACTGCCTGGCGATCAAATTATTGATGGTTTGATTATTCTTGTTGCCGGCGCCCTGCTCCTCACACCGGGCATTCTTACAGACTTCGTCGGATTTATGGGCCTCTTACCCATTTCACGCCCCCTGATCCGGAATTACGCACAAAAACGACTCAAAACGGCGCAAGCTAACGGATCTATTCGATTCACAGCCAATCCGTTTGGCGGCAATGCCTTTAACCAGCCGTTTAATCAATCTTTTGGCCAGGCCCAGCAACCTCAAACACAGGAGCGTGAAACAGAATGGCAAGGCCAGGCCAAAGATCGTCCGGACAGCCAATAACCCGTCGAGCCCTTCGCCATTCGCACGCCACTCCTTTTTTACAGCATGGGTTTAGTATTTACCCGTCATATCAACGTAATTCCCCTGTAAATCGGCCTTCAAACCCGGCATTCCAGCACAGGCACGCTTCTTGATGTAGCCTGAATCCGGAAAGTATTGCCTCATCCCAAGGAAGCAACATCTGCCCAGAACCGCTAGAAGATGAGATCCCCCCCATTCATCAATACTAGTAATCTGAATGAATACCCAAAAGTCCTCCCCGAAATGGGTTACCCTTCTGATTGTCGGATTAATTTTCTTTAGCCCAGCCCTTTTGCAGGGTTGTGATTCATTTGGCGTGCACGATGCGCCGCCAGAGTCAGCAATCGACACCAAGCCGGCACCAGACCTGTCAGCAACCACCAAATTTCGGCATGTTGAGCTACTTGATGCCGCAAGAAGCGAGTTTACAGCAGCAGCGTCCGCAAGCAAAAACAACAAGAATAAGAATAAAGACGTTGATGAAGACAGCAACGAAACCGGCACATCATCCTCCGCGGTACACCTTGTTGTTGGTCTGTCTCCTTACGCAGGTGCAGACGTCACGCGTCGTGTCATCTCCAAATACGATGTTACACGCCGCGTGATCTCCAAGTATGGTGATGACATAAATGTGAAAGCGGAACTTGAAGAAGCCATTGATGCTGTGACGCTGGAAGTCAACGGAGATATTCTGAACGACTTGCTTGCCGATTTAGAAGCTGACCAGGATGTCGCCTGGGTTGAGCCTGACATCATCATTCCAGATATCAATAGCGGCAGCAAAAAAACCTCTAACAGCTCACAAATGCTGCCCTGGGGTGTCGCGCAGGTTGGCGGATCGCTCGATTCCTGGGAAAACAGTAATGTGCAAGTGTTCGTCTTAGACTCTGGTGTTTCCGAATCAAGCGAAATCAACCTGGTATCTTCTGTAGATTTTGTCGGCTTCTACGACAGCCGTTCAGGTACATATCAGTCCTACGAAAAACTGCCGGACAACAAGAAAATCAAAGACAAAATTGGTCATGGCTCGCCGATCGCCGGCACCATTGGTGCGCGTAACAACGACGAAGGCATCCGCGGCGTAGCGCCAGGTATTGGGATCAACAGCGTAAAAGTACTCGGCAAAGATGGTGGCACAGACGTCACAACGCTGCTGCTCGCTATCGACTACATCATGTACCAGCAATCGCTGAATCCCAAATTCCGTTACGTTGTAAACATGAGCCTCGGCGGTGACATTGGCACCACGGCTTACAATGCAGTTGACGAAGCAGTGGCAAATGCCATTGAGGCAGGGATTGTATTTGTGGTAGCTGCGGGTAACGAAGGCATGGATGCTGCAACAATTTCTCCTGCACACGTGGACGGCGCCATTACGGTTGGTGCATACGGACGTGATGGTGAATTCTCTGAATTCTCCAATTACGGGCCGGCAATCGACCTCCTTGCGCCAGGTGAAGACATTGCCTCACTTTCAGGCAAGTATGAGCAGCAAGGCTCTCTGATTATTGCCTCAGGCACCTCCCATGCCACGCCACACGTAGCTGGTGCAGCAGCCCTCTACCTCGCCGCGCATCCGAATGCAACGCCAGATGAGGTTGAGCGTGCGCTTGTGCTGAATGCCCAGTCCATCATCCAGGATACCCCGGCATCAACCACAAACAAATCGGTTTTTGTAACTCCATAACATAATCTTTCTTCTACTCTTGCATGCAAAGGCAGCCCTCGTTTTGGGCTGCCTTTCTGCTTTTCTGTAAGTCCGGCCAAATCGGCACCTTGATTTGTTAAGCATATCACGATGGTGTCGATACCCATGTGCAATCGCTTTCCTGCCAATCTTTTCCCACACTGGCGTGCAGGCACCCAACCAGACCGCATATTTTTGCCGTATCGCAGCCCTTTGCAGCGTTATTGCCATCCTTGCCGGGTGGCCGCAAATTACGCATGCCCAACAGGTACTGGATACAAGTAAACAAATCACCCAGTATGTACACGAAGTTTGGGAAACCCAGGACGGCCTGCCACAAAACTCAGCCAACGCACTCACAACCGACCAACAGGGTTATTTGTGGGTAGGTACGGAAGAAGGGCTTGTTCGGTTTGATGGAAAACGCATGGTGGTTTTTGATAAAATGAACCAGCCAGCGTTCAAAGCAAATGACGTAGTTACTGTTCTTCCTGCGTCTGACGGCACCCTTTACGTCGGCACGCGTGGCGGTGGCGTTGTAAAGTATGATACTGAAGGCTTTTCCCACATTGGCGAATCAGAAGGGTTGCCCAGCCCCTATATCACAACGCTGTCCGAAGACCCGGCGGGGCATATTTGGATCGGTACTTATGGTGGCGGACTTGCCAGGCTTCACGACAACAGGATTACTTCGTTCGGTGAAACAGCCGGCTTTGATGGTGATTTTGTCAGCGAATTGCTTACCGATGCTGCCGGCACACACTGGATGGGCAGTGATACCGGCTTATTCCAGCTCAAAAATGGCCAATTAAGCAGGTCAGACCTCGCCCAACTCGACAGCGCTTTTATCACCACCCTATTCCAGGACAGCAACCAGACGTTGTGGATTGCCACCCGTACCCAGGGTCTTTTTACGCTAAACGACACAACGGTCTCGCGCCACCCTGTTGCCTTTGGCGAAGGGCAATACATCAATCAAATCCTGGAAGACAACGCCGGCAGCCTCTGGCTTGCCCTCACGCAAGGCGGACTCACCCGCCTGTCAGGAGATCACCATGCAGACATCGACGCCAACACCCAATTTGCAGAAGGCGACCTCCTTGCACTACATCAAGATCCTGAAGGCAGCCTTTGGATCGGTACACGCGGCAAAGGGCTTCATCGCCTCAGAAACGAGAAGTTTACACCCTTTACAACAACAGAAGGCCTTGCAAACAACCGGGTGTATTCAGTCTACGAGCAAGAAGGCCTTGGTATGTGGATTGGCACGGCAGCCGGACTTACAAACATCCAGGAAAACAGTGCAACAGACTTCCCACTAAAAGACGCATTTGCAGATAAAGAAATTCTGTCTGTAACGGGTGATGGTGGTCCAGGCATCTGGATTGGCACCTACGGCGAAGGCCTCTTTTATTTGCAAGGGCCACAGATGCGCCAATTCCAGGCAGCAGATGGCCTGCCCAGCAACAATATTTTTGCCTTAAAAGCGGATAAAGGTGGCGCCTTGTGGATTGGCACAGACGCCGGCGTCGCCATTTACCGCGATGGCGTGTTCAGCACACTGAATGAAGCAGACGGCGTGCCGAGTCCATTTATCACGGCCATTGAGCAAAGCAATGACGGTGCCATGTGGGTTGGTACGTACGATGCCGGTTTCTTCAGATACCAGGATGGACAAATCAAGGCCTTTAATTTGGAAAGCGGCCTGTCTGCAGACGGCGTGCTCTCTCTGTACGAGGACGTAGAAGGCGTACTCTGGATTGGTACCTATGGCGGCGGTTTAAACCGGTTTGAGTTAAACAATTTCACTTCCTACACCACTGCTGACGGCCTGCACAACGACAATGTGTACGTCATACTCGAAGACAATGCGGACAACCTGTGGATGACCTGTAATAAAGGAATTTTCAGGGTATCAAAAGCAACACTAAAACAGATTGCACGGGGTGAAGAGGCCAAACTTGTTTCTACTCCCTTTGGCAAAAACGATGGCTTGCCCTCTGCAGAAGCAACAGGCGGCCAGCAACCAGCAGGCTGGAAATCGAAAGACGGGCAACTCTGGTTCCCGACCATTAAAGGACTGGCGCAGGTTGATCCGGCGAACCTGTACAAAAACCGCGTAGCGCCACCGGTGGTGATCGAGTCGATGGTGGTCGACAACGAGCAGTACGCGCTCAATAGCAATATTTCCCTGGAAGCCGGCACTAATAAGCTTCATCTTTCATTTACGGCCAACAGCCTGGTCATCCCGGAAAAAGTGCTATTTCAATACAAACTGGAGGGTGTAGATGCTAACTGGTCGCTCCCCGATAGCCGGCGAGAAGCATTTTACAACAACCTGCCACCGGGGCAATACACCTTCCACGTAAAAGCCACGAACAACGATGGCTTGTGGAATGAAAAAGGAGCAAGCGTCTCGTTTTACCTTGAGCCCTTTTTCTACCAGACCCTCTGGTTCAAGATCTCTGCCGGCCTTTTTGTTGTCCTCCTGCTGTTTCTCATATACCGGATGCGCATCCAGCAACTGAAAGCGCGCCAGGAAGCCCTTGAGCAAGTCGTAGAAGAACGCACGCGCGACCTCAGAAAAGAAAAAGAGCGCACCGAGGCGTCAAAGCGGGTCATCGAAGCGCAGGCAGATAAACTAAAAGAGCTGGATCGTTTCAAAACGCGGTTCTTTGCTAATATCTCGCACGAATTCAGAACGCCGCTGACCATGATCATCGGGCCCCTCGAAAACGCACTCACGGGTACCTACGGCATGCTCGAGCAAAACATGAAGCGCCAGGTAGGCATCATGTTGCGCAACGCCCAGCGTTTACTGCGGCTCATCAACCAGTTGTTAGATCTATCGAAGCTGGAAGCCGGCAAAATGGAATTGCGCGCCCAGCGCCGTAATGTTGTGCAGTTCCTCGAAAGCGTTGTACTCTCTTGTACACCGCTGGCTGACAAGAAACAGATCAACCTCGTTTTCGACAGCCAGGAAGAGGAAATCGGCCTTTTCTACGAGCCTGATAAATTGGAAAAAGTGTTTTTCAACCTGCTCTCCAATGCCCTGAAGTTTACGCCTGAGGGAGGCCAGATTACGATGGCCGTAACGACAACAGCACCCTCAGATACGTTTGAGCAAGGCGCTGTGATTGTTCGGGTGAGCGATAGTGGCCGGGGCATCCCGGAAAAGAATCTTGCGCATATCTTTAACCGATTCCATCAGGTTGACGGCTCCAATACAAGGGAGTTTGAGGGCACAGGCATCGGACTAGCACTTGTACACGAACTGGTGCTGCTACACCAAGGAACGATTGAGGTAGAAAGCACGGTAGGTGAAGGCACAACATTTATTATCCACTTCCCCAAAGGCAGTAACCACCTCGAAAAAGAACAGCTTGCAACTGCTTTACTGGGAGACGACATCATTGCTCCGGATGCAATAAATGTAGTCACCGAAATGGCCAACGAATCAACGGCGTTCGACCACGAACAGCAGGCAGACACTACGCCGGCTTACCAACCAGATGAAATGATTGGCGACAAAGTAGTCCTGGTTGTTGATGACAACGATGACGTGCGAGAATATGTCAGCGGCATCCTGTCTGCACAGTACACTGTCCATACTGCCGTAGACGGTGTTGATGGCCTGGAAAAGGTTGCATCAATTAATCCGGACCTGGTTATCAGCGACGTTATGATGCCGCGAATGGACGGCAATGAACTGTGTAAACAAATCAAGCAAAACCTGGATTATGACCACATCCCGGTTATCCTGATGACGGCAAAAGCTACCAACGCCCTCAAAATTGAAGGCCTGGAAATGGGCGCGGATGACTACATCGCAAAACCGTTTAATGCACGGGAGTTGCTTGTGCGGGCGCGCAACCTGATGATTATGCGGCATCAGGAGAAGGAGTTAAAAGGACTTAATGACAACCTTGAGCAAAAAGTAGCAGACCAACTGGCGCAGATGTTACAAGAGCGCCTTGCCTACGAAGAAGAATTGCTGGTGGAAAAAGAGAAAGCAGAAACCTCATCGCGATTAAAATCGAACATTCTCGACAATGTAAACCACGAATTTAGAACACCAATTGCCGGCATTATGGGCAGTGCCGAAATTCTAGAAATGGATGCCCCCGAGCAGATGCAGGAGTTTGTTGGGTTCATCAAGCAAAGTGCCTACCGCCTGCAAAGCACCCTCGATGCAGTAGTAGAACTTTCTAATCTTGAGCACGATGCTGTATTGCTCAATATCCAACCTGTTAATCTACTTGACGTAGCCAAAGACGCAGTTGACCGCTTCAAGCCCCTTATTCGCAATAAAGGGCTGCTCTTCTATCCTTTTCTTGGTGAAGAGGCTGTACACATCGAAGCTGATGAATATGCGATAAAACGCATCCTGGATCACTTACTCGACAATGCTGTCAAGTTCACACACGACGGCAAAATCTCCATTGACCTCGACATTGAGCAAGATTTGGTTTCGATCATGATCAAAGATACAGGTATTGGAATCGCAAACGAATTTATGCCGCGTCTGTTTGACGCATTTGTTCAGGAAAGCGATGGCATATCCCGTTCTTATGAAGGCATTGGCATTGGCCTGTCCATATCCAAACGCCTTGCTGAACTCATGCAAGGCAACCTGGATGCCTCAAGCGAGAAGAATGTAGGATCCACATTTATACTCAGCTTTCCGATATTCACGCAAACACAGCCAATACAGGGCGCTGTTAGTACAGATGGCACCGAAGCGGGTACCGCCGACAAAGACAGCACAGATAAAGATACCGCCGGGCAAGATACTGCCGGACAAAATACTGCAGCTTAACACCAAAGCATCCATCCGGCCATCTATCTGGCAACAACACCCTGTGTTGCGTGCAACAACTTAATCAGGAAGCAAACTTGGGACTGACGTTATTCGACTTCTTTTTACGTCCATGACCACCTTTGCGGCCACGATAAGGCCGGCTACCTCCGCCGCTTCCTTTCGACTTACCGCCGTAGCGTTTCTTTTTGCCCCCTCCACGAACAGACTTAGGCTCGATGGTGATGGGATGTCCACGCATTTCGGTGATCCCTTCTACTTC
Organism: Bacteroidota bacterium; assembly: GCA_039111535.1. Lineage (NCBI taxonomy): Bacteria > Pseudomonadati > Bacteroidota > Bacteroidota bacterium. Next base: position 8,500 of record JBCCIM010000086.1, read on the forward strand.
GAAATGTTTGAGGCGTTTTTTGGCGTGGCGCTCAATATTCTTCTGGTAGGTGATTTCACCTTCCCCAACAAAAGTAATGGCATCTCCCTGGCTTTCAGCGCGCCCTGTACGTCCGATGCGGTGAATGTACTCTTCCGGCTGCTCAGGCGTATCGTAGTTGATTACGTGAGAGATGTTATCTATATCGATGCCGCGGGCTGCGATGTTGGTGGCAACCATAATCTGGTACTTGCCCCGACGGAATCCCTTGATAGCGTGTTCACGCTGTCCCTGGGTTCGGTTTGAATGGAGCACTGCTGTTGCAAATCCACTTTTTGAAAGCCGGCGCGCAATCCGGTCGGCCCGGTGTTTTGTGCGCGAGAACACAATTACATTTTCAATAGGCTCAGACTTCAGCAAATGCGTCAGCAGGGCCATTTTGTTTTCCTGCTTCACCGCACAAACGCGCTGCTTGACCGTTTTAGCCGGCGAACGACGCTCGCCTACTTCAATAAACTCAGGATCACTCAAAATGCTACTGGCCAGCTTTTTAATAGCCTGCGGCATCGTAGCTGAAAAAAACATGGTCTGACGTTCACGTGGGGTCGAAGCCACAATTTTCTTGATGTCAGGGATGAAGCCCATATCGAGCATCCGGTCCGCTTCGTCTAGCACCAGCACCTCAACATCGCCGAGGCGTGCATTGCCTCTTTCCATATGGTCAAGCAAGCGACCAGGGGTCGCAACAAGCACGTCCACTCCCTGGCGGAGCCGCTTGATCTGCTGAAACATACCCGTTCCACCAAATACAGACAGACATTTAATGCCCGTATGTTTTGCATACTTGCGGACAGACTCGTCTACTTGAAGCGCCAATTCGCGTGTCGGTACAACAACCAGTGCGCGGACTTTACGTCTACGATTTTTATCTGGCCTGTGTCCACGAACAAGACGATCGAGTAGCGGCAGTACAAAAGCTGCCGTTTTACCAGTACCCGTCTGGGCACTCCCGAATAAGTCTCTGCCGTCAAGGGCTACGGGAATAGCGGTTGCCTGAATAGGCGTTGGTTTTTCATAACCCGCTGACGCAACGCCACGGGCTACCGGCTTGGCAAGGCCAAGCGTATCAAAAGTAATCATAGTATTTTTTTGCCGTGCCCTGCTGGATTCTACCAGCAAACATCGGATGGGCTGTAAAGAGATTTTTGAGGCACGCGTGATGTGGAAACAAACACACGCCTTCAGCACGGCAAAAAAAACTGCATCTGGTGCAGCTTCTGTGGATTCTGTCCGAGTAAATCCCGTTAAGCGCAGTAAATGATAGTTGCCACCGTTGTGACAATCGAAAGGTCTTCAATCCACTTCCTGGAGAAATGTTGTCCTCCAAACACCAAAACAAGGTGAATAGGGCAAGAAGATTGAAGTCTACAGACCTTGCATTTATGATGCCAAAGCTCTGTAATGCCCGTTAAAACGCTACCTCAAGGGCCTTGTCAGGAAATGATAACACCATGGATTGCCCCGGTTGAAGCGCATTCCATTCGTACAGCTTATCCTGATATCGCGAAACAAGGGTTGCCACGTGCATGGCTGAAAAAACGATACGTGAAGGTATTTCTTGCCGTTTACAGGCATCTTCAACCATAGTATTGAAGGCTGATGGCGCGTCAACACCGCTGGCAATGTACTGTAATCCCATTACAACACATTCGATATAGAGACCTTCTGTACCAATCCATGTGCGATCCTCTCGCTCCTCAAAATCTGTAATGTCATGGCCCTGCATCAACAGACCATAAAATCCACCGAAGTTCCCAAGCGACGTTTCTACAACGTAATGCGCAAGATCGTGCGCCGGCCCATACCTACCTTTCAGCTTTGACCACGTAGCCGTGCCATCAGCCCGCATACAGGTTAGCGCATGCACATCTCCCTTACCTTTTTTAATCCGAATTTCCATAACCTGCCTCCCGACAGCACGCGCTAAGCAACCGCTCTGCGAACAGACCGTTTGTCGGGCCGGCGGATAAAATACCACTCTGCAACCAGGACATTAGGCACCCAGCACAGCCAGGAAATGGCAATATAGGCAGGAACAAAGGGTAATCCGGAGACCATGGCAACCGGCAAATAAATACGCAACGTGACCGCTGCAAGCGTTAAGGCATAGTTGCGAATCATCCAGCGACGATGCGCAGCAACATCCCCCTTGCGGATCGTGGTAAACGCAAGAGCTCCTGTAACGAGCCATCCAATACCGAGGCCGGCAAAGCCGAGTGAAGCTGCCAGGCCACCGTTTGCTGAAAATGCAAGCACCAACGCAGCAATACCCGACAGGAGCACACAAATGAGATAAACGCGCCCAAGCAAGCGATGTCGACCAATCGAGTTTCTGCGAAGCGATTTGTTTAGTTGAAACGGACCGATCAATAGTGCAAGTCCGCCCCATATCATATGACCCCAGGCAGCCAGCGGCATGCTGGCAAACTTTTCGCGCATGCCTGAGTCGCCCATTTTATCGATAAAAGGAAAAACAAAGGCGTAGCCTGCTACGGCAATAGCAAGCACAGTCATCACCCACCAGGCCGGCTGGAGACGATATCGGATCTGATTGGACATAAACGACGTGGGTTGTTCAACGGTATATTGAACAACGGAAGGATCCGTGTAATGTTACACCAGGTGCCTTATAATCTTGCTAATATTAAGCCGGTTACAAGACACCTATGTACAATAAAATCAGGCAGATTCTGATTTGATTTTCACTTCAACACCCCACCCCTCTGACAACGATTTGATCATCGCCTGCTCGTTGTCATTCAATACACCATCTGCGTGCGCGATGTGTGTAAGGTCATCGAGGAAAGCAATGCGCTGAATAGGCGGCAGCGTATCTTTAATCGCCCGTGCAGAGGCTTCGAGTGCTTCCTGGTCAGGCTGCGAAGAGTAAAAATTCAGGGCTTCACTAACAACCTTGTTGAGCGCATCATCGGTGAGATCGGGCTGCCAGCGGTGGAGACGTTCCAGAATGGCTTTGATTTCACTGCTTGCAAGATCATTGTCGGTGCTATGCGCGAGGACAATACAAATCAAGCTCATGTCGTGGAGCAAACTCCATGAGGGATCATCAGCAACAGTGGCACTCGTTTGCTCGAGCAACGTTTGTGCATCAGCTTTTACACCCCAAATTTCGGCAAGAGACGTAATGAGGCTGCTTTCACTGGTCAACAATACGCCATCAGCCTCAGCAATACGCACAACATCTTCCAGGGCCTGCTTGCGCTCAGCTTCGGAAAGCGATTTACTCAGCGTACGGATCGTGCGGGTTACTTCGATACTCGCATTTTCCTGCATGTAAATGGCGATAGCTTCTAGTACAATTTCCTGTACATTTTCGCGCGTGAGCTCTGCTTCCCATTTTTGAAGCGTCCCCATAATGGTATCCACTTCCTCGTCACTCAAGGCGTTATCCGTACCATAAGCAAGGGCCACATACACGAGTGCAAGATCGTGCGTTCTTGTCCACGTTTCGTTGCTTTTTATCATTTATCTAAACTAATACTTCAGAGTTAGCGATGGCATCGATCAGCTCTGTCTCCACCATTTGCCAGCCGCCTTCTTCGTACCACACAACTCCCTGCTCAGAGAGTTTGGGGCCTTCAATGCCGGCAGCTTTCCATGTTTCACGCAATTGCTTCAAGGTATCAGGCCTTGGTCCCCACTGGAACAACTCGGTCCCCTCAGCGCCAAAAGCAATCAGTTTTGGGATACTACGTCCCCCATCGGTCAGATGCTGATCCATGATGTCCAAATTGTCATCACGCAGTAATATACGCAAATTAATATGCGGATTACGCGCTGCGGCTTTAGAAATTATTGGTAAAGCGTACGCAGAATCCACACACCAGTCCTCTGTAAGTATAAGCCAGTCTTGCGGCGCAGCAATAGAATCTATCAAATCGGCCAGTTTTTGATCCATCTTGTATTCAGATTCCACCCGCCCGGAACGCTCGGCATTATACCGGGCATAAAAGAGATACTTACGTGCATTTTTATCCAACCCCTTCAACGGCATCGCCATATGCGCCTGCCACGTAGCAAGATATTCGTCATATGTCAACCCCGTTGCCATCCGTGCCTTATAGTCAATTGCCTGTGTTGTATGCATCTCTATTTACCCTATCTATTTTACAAGCACGCGGTTTAAGCACGCGTGCCCCTTGCCGATATTCATGTACGATAACGTTTGCTGTAGTTCCATGCTCCTAGCGGCCTGGAGTGCTTGCGTTATCCTGAAAGCCTGCGCGGTAACGTGCAGGCTTTTTTGTTTATGCAGATTTTGTGCATGTCCTATTGTTAGGTTGTCGAATGCCCCATATTATTACAGTGCCACAAACAGGATAGCTGCCCTGCCTCCTATCCGGTTCATCGTCTTCATTTGACACACCTTGAGCCCAGGCTTATTTTATCTTTCCTTTACAAAACATATCCTGACCAGGGTCAGCCAACCCACCACCGCCCCCTGTGCAGTTGAACCACCTAACAGGACCTATCGAAAGACGTACAACCCGATGACAAACCCATACCGGATTCTTTGCTGTCTTGCCTGCTGCTTGATGCTTACTCTGTTTGCTGGCTGCCAGCCATCAGCGGAAGAAGCTGACGTTGCTATGAATGCTGACGCGGTCACATCTCCCAACACGCTCACAACAGCTGAAGAAGACGCCGGCTGGATCCTGCTATTTGATGGAGCGTCACTGGAAAATTGGCGCGGCTACCGCAAAGACCACGTGCCAGAAGCGCACTGGGCCATTGAAGATGGCACCATCCACAAAATTGCGACAGGCAAAGTGCCTGTAATGGACGACGGTCAACCGATCGACGGCGGCGACATCATTACCCTCGAGAAATTTGAGAATTTTGAGTTCTCCTTCGAATGGAAAGTAGCGCCGGCAGCAAACAGCGGCATTAAATACAATGTGGTCGAAGAAATGTCTGACGGCAACCCGCTGGGATTTGAGTACCAGGTTTTGGAAGATGAAGGGCACCCGGATGCTAAAATGGGCAACGGCACCAACCGGACAGCCTCTGCCCTGTACGACCTTATCAGTCCCACAAACAAAGCTGTAAATCCGATTGGCGAATGGAACCATGGACGCATCATTTTTGACGGTATGCATGGTGAACACTGGTTAAACGGACAGATGGTACTCGAATACGACCTCGGTACGCCGCGCATGGACTCGCTGCTCGCGGCAAGCAAGTATGCCCCCATCGAAAACTTTGGCGCCAAGAGAACAGGACACATTGTCCTGCAGGATCATAGCGATGACGTGTGGTACAGAAACCTCAAAGTTCGCAGACTTTAGTGCACGCTGTACGCAGTAGCAATCTCTTTTCCACACCACTTTCCAGACACAAGCACATGGAAGCGCGTAACTCAAACCGTCGGCAATTTCTGAAAACTGGATTTGTAGCAACTGCTGCGCTGGGTGTCGGTGTGCAAGCGCCGGCAATAATACCAGCACCTCAATCCGTTAGCGGTGCACAAAAAAGTGCCATCAAACTTGGCGTAGCCAGCTATTCCTTGCGCAAATTCAATCGCAAAGAAGCCATTGAAATGAGCCTTGCACTGGACGCGAAGTACATCAACATCAAATCCGTTCACCTGCGTCATAAAGATTCTCCGGCAGCGCTGAAGGCCGGCAGAAAAGAAATTGAAGCAGCTGGGCTGACCATCGTTGGTGGAGGCACCATTACCATGCACAAAGATACAGATAAAGACGTGCGGGCAAATTTTGAATACGCCCGCCTGTGTGGGATGCCCCTGATGGTGGTTGCGCCCAAGCCCGAAGTGTTGCCCCGTATCGAAAAGTTTGTCAAGGAATATGACATCATGGTCGCCGTGCACAACCATGGCCCCGAAGATAAATACTTCCCGGCCCCTCGCGATGTGCTTGCTATCATAAAGGACATGGACCCGCGCGTAGGATGTTGTGTTGATGTTGGCCACACAGCCAGGACGGGTGTAGACGTAGTTGAAGCTATCGCAGATGCGGGAGATCGGGTGCTGGATATGCACATGAAAGACCTGTCCGATATGATGGATCGCGATTCACAGGTTGCTATCGGCGCAGGTAAAATGCCCGTTGCTGCAATTTTCAAGCAGCTGGCAGCGATGAATTACCAAGGCTATGTGAACCTGGAATACGAAATTTTTGCTGATGATCCGCTCCCAGGTATGCAGCAATCTTTTGCCTATATGCGCGGCGTACGCGATGGCCTTGGCTTGTAAACAGCCGGCCCTACCCTTTCCACCCAAGACCAAACAATACCATGGCTAACTCAACTTCACGCCGGGAATTCCTGCGCATCGCAGCAGCCTCTTCCGTGGCAACTGGCGTAGCACCAAACATCCTGACCTCAAAAACACACCTGCTCTCTCGTGCGCACCAACAGAAGCAATATGCGGCGAACGACATGATTCGCCTTGCAACCATTGGCTTCGGTGGTATGGGGCATGGAGATACACGCACAGCGCTCCAGGTAGGCGGTGTTGAGTTTGTCGCAGCGGCCGATTGTTATGATGGCCGACTCAAACACGCCAAAGAGGTTTATGGAGACCAGCTGTTTACAACGCGTGACTACCGCGAAATTCTTGCACGACCCGATATCGATGCGGTAATCATCGCAACTCCGGACCACTGGCATTCGCGGATCACCATCGAAGCACTAAAAGCTGGAAAAGCAGTGTACTGCGAAAAGCCGATGGTGCAAAAGATTGAGGAAGGAGCCGGCATTCTACAGGCAGAAAAAGAAACGGGTAACCTGCTCATCGTTGGTAGTCAACGCGTAAGCTCACTGCTCTATGAAAAAGCGCGCGACCTTTACCGTTCCGGCGCCATTGGTGAATTGAATATGGTTGAAGCGGTACTCAATCGTAACTCGGCACTCGGTGCATGGCAATACACCATCCCGCCAGATGCTTCACCTGAGACCTGCGACTGGGACACCTTCGTCGGTCACGCCCAGCAACGTCCCTTTGATGCAACCCGTTTTTTCCGGTGGCGCAATTACCAGGATTACGGTACCGGCATACCGGGTGACCTGTTTGTTCACTTGTTCTCAGGCATTCACCTGGTGCTCGACTCCAATGGCCCCGAGCGTGTTATGTCTACGGGCGGACTGCGCTATTGGGTAGACGGACGGGATGTCCCAGACATTATGCTGGGCATGTATGATTATCCAAAAACAGACACGCACCCTGCGTTCAACATGTCGCTGCAGGTAAACTTTGCAGATGGAGCTGGCGGGGGTACACAATTCCGATTTATTGGTAGTGAAGGTGTTATTACCATTAACTCGAACAACGTGATGCTGACAAAGCTCGCCCCACGTAGCGAACCCGGTTATTCGGTTGGTACCTTCGAGGAGTCCATCCAGAAACAGGCCATCGAAAAATACCGGCAGCAGTATCCAGAGCCAGTTCGTCCTTCGTTGCGCGGGTATACAGAAGAAGTGTACCGTGCGCCCGGTGGCTACAACGACCGGTATGATCACTTCAACAACTTCTTTACGGCAATGCGAGAAAAAGGGACCGTTGTTGAAGATGGTGCTTTCGGCTTGCGTGCTGCAGCGCCGGCACTCCTCACGAACATGAGCTACGAATCGCGGCAAATAGTTATGTGGGACCCGGACGCCATGGAGCTCAAAACCCGGATCTAACGCCAACCCGTAACCCGTTTTTTTAAATGAAGCCTATGCATTCCAAGGCAGGCAGAGCGACCAACGAGAAAAATGCTGCAATACAAGGTGAAACCCGGCGCACTTTTGTAAAAAAAATGGCGGCTGGCTCCGCAGCCTTTGCGGCTGGCGTGCCAGTTGCCGCTGCACCGCTGCAAACGGCAAAAAGCTACAGCAGAATTGCTGGTGCCAACAACCGTGTACAGGTGGGTTTTCTCGGTACAGGGCGCATGTCTCGTAACCACCTGCGTAACTTACTAAGCGACCATCCCGGCCGTGCTGATGTGGTTGCGTTTTGCGATGTATATCAAAAGAACCTGGATTTTGCCAAACAACAGGTACCGGACGCAGCTACGTTTCATAAACATGAAGACTTGCTGGCCCTTCCCGGTGTCGACGCCGTTGTTGTAGGCTCACCAGATCATTGGCACGCGCTCCATGCCATCCATGCCTGCGAAGCGGGGAAAGACGTGTATGTGGAAAAGCCAATTTCGATTAGCGTTGGAGAAGGTCGAAAAATGGTAGCGGCTACCAAAGCGCACAACCGTATTGTGCAGGTCGGCACCCAACAGCGATCAAATGAAGTGTTCATTGCCGCAAAAGATCTGATCCAGGGAGGCAAAATTGGCGATGTGACATTTGTTCGCACCTGGAATTATGGCAACAATTATCCCAATGGCATTGGCAACCCTGCAGATGCTGCACCTTTTGAAGGCCTAGACTGGGATCGCTGGTTGGGCCCCGCGCCGCTTGTGCCGTTTAATGAAAACCGTTTTGGCGCTATCCAGGACGAAGCATACACCTACAAACGGTTTTCTTCTTTCCGATGGTTTTGGGATTACGCCGGCGGCATGATGACCGACTGGGGCGTCCATTTACTCGACATCGTGTTGTGGGTAATGCGGCAGCAATACCCCAACACGGTAACAGCTTCCGGAGGCAAATACCTGCTTGAAGACAACCGGGAAACACCAGACACACTGCAGGCCACCTTTCAGTTCGACAAATTCACCTGTACCTACGAAAACAGAACAACCAACGGACGTCGACTGGAAGACATGGGTTATGGCATTGCCTTTCATGGCAGCAAAGGCACCCTGGTAGTAAACCGAAGCGAATTGTTTGTCTACCCGGAAGGTGACGGCAGGCCAACACGCAGACAAAACAGAACAGGCGGCTCCCACAGCCGGCATATCGGCAACTTCCTTGAGTGCGTTGTTTCCCGTGCCACGCCAACTTGCGACATAGAAACAGGCCACCGTTCAACAAGTATCGCAATCCTCGGCAACCTGGCCTATCGTACCGGACAACAGGTCAATTGGGATGGCGAACAAGAACGCATCTCTGGTAATGATGTAGCAGATCGCATGCTGCAGCCTGCTTACAGAGAACCCTGGTCAATTTAAATCCCGGCCTTCCCATTTATCCTATGCGCTACTGCACGCTGTGTTTGTTGATTTTGTGCCTCACATTTTCGTGTGTAGAAGCTTCAATATCAATGCAAGACGAACGCAGTGACAGGCCGGACGCCATACAAATTGTGCATCGGGCAGAGAAAAAACGGGTTGACGTATACATCGATGGCGCCCACTTTACATCCTACCTGTTTTCCGAAGCCGGCAGTGATCTCAAAAAACCAATCCTCTACCCGCTCAACACTGCCAACGGCAACAACGTAGCACGAGGATGGCCCTTTGAGCGCAAGGCGGGTGAACGCGTGGATCACCCGCATCACGCCGGCCACTGGTTTAACTATGGCGACGTAAACGGCTTTGATTTCTGGAATCATTCAACCAACACTCCAGGTGATCGCCTCGACAAAATGGGCAGCATTGTGCACCAGTCGGTGGACGCTATCAAAAATGGTAATGATGTCGGCACCCTCACTGTAACCGCACACTGGCTCGGCCCTGACGGCGCTGCACTTCTGCATGAACAGACCACATTTGTGTTTACAAAAGCTGCTGACCGTCGGATAATGGATCGCACCACTACACTTACAGCACTGGATGAGCCGGTTGTGTTCTCCGACAACAAAGAAGGTATGGTTGCCGTGCGCGTAACCCGTGCGCTTGAGCACCCTTCTAATGAGGCGCTTTTGCTTACCGATGAAGATGGACAACCACGCGCCGAAAAAGTGCGCGACAACACAGGCGTTTCGGGCGAATACCTGAACGAGGCCGGCGTACGCGGCACAGCTATTTGGGGCGAGCGATCTCCCTGGGCACTGCTTTCAGGTAAACTAGATGATGAACACGTAACTATCACAATCATTGATCACCCTCAAAACCCAGGCTATCCCACCTACTGGCACGCAAGAGGATATGGCCTTTTTGCGGCAAATCCGCTGGGACAACGTATATTTAGTAAAGGCAAAGAAATGCTTAACCACTCGCTGGAGCCCGGTGCGTCCACCACCTTCCGCTACCGCATTGCCTTTTTGTCTGATTCGGCAGATCCACAAAAGGCAGTAAAAACCCTTGCTGCTGATTTTGCCGCCAAGACCTTAGAATGACCCCATTGTCATTGTGACAAACTGCCCTTGCTCGTTTGTTTACTCCTAAAATATCAACTGGATCAACGTCCTCCCATCATGTTCATATCACACATTCTCTTCCCGCTCTTGAGCAGCCTGCTTTTATTGGCAAGTCCGCCAATAGACCCTGTTTATGAATTGACTGTGGAAGCCGGCAAAGTTGACAGGCTACAATCTGTCGTCTCGTTCACCCTGCCGGATGACCTTTCGCCAGGCCCACTTTACCTGCAAAACGTCGTGGGCAAGCAATATCCTGTCCAGCGTGTCAACGACGACGGATGGTTTATTCTGGAAGACCTCAAAGCCGGACAGAAAGCCACGTACTCGCTGTACGAAGGTGAGCCAGCCACTACGTCTGGCGCCAATGGCGTCATCGCTGAAGCAACTGCCGGAGATGTTGCTTTCAAACAAGACAGTACTGTTATCTTCACGTATAACAACGCAAAGACCATCCTGCCTCGCAACAACATCGATCAGATCTATCGCAGAGGGGGCTACATTCATCCGGTGCATACCCCTTCAGGTATCCTCGTTACCAACGACTACCCGTCTAACCATGTGCACCACCATGGCATCTGGGCATCCTGGACAAACACGCGATTTCAGGGGCGAAAACCTGATTTTTGGAATATGGGGAACGGCACCGGGACCGTAGAGCCTGTAAACATGGATACAACCTGGCAAGGGCCTGTTATGGGCGGCGTTGTGGGCCGGCACCGGTATGTTGACCTATCTGCAGATGAACCGGTCGACGTGCTCAACGAAACCTGGGAAACACGCGTTTTTGCCGTCCAGGATGAAGACACACCTTACCATTTGTTTGAACTGCGCGTAACCCAAACCACCGCATCCGATAATTTCCTTACGCTGCCAAAATATCGGTATGGCGGCGTCGGGTTCAGGGGACATGATGCATGGGAAGGCGTGAAAAACACGTACTTCCTTACCTCAGAAGGCAAAGGCCGTCTCGAAGGCCACGGTACCCGCGCGCGCTGGTGCCACATCGGCGGTTTTGTTGATGGCGCGTTTGCCGGCGTAGCCATATTGAGCCACCCAGACAATTTCAGGGCCCCGCAGCCCATGCGTATCCATCCAAGCGAGCCATTCTTCAACTGGGCCCCTTCACAGGCAGGTGACTGGACGATCCGCCCGGGCAAACCTTACGAAGCAGCCTATCGTTTTGTGGTAATGGATGGTGAGCCCGACAAAGCACTCATCGACCGGCTGTGGGACGACTGGGCCAAACCGGCCAAAGTCAAAGTCAAAAAAGTGGGTTAGTCGTCTTCACCACGAAGGTATGCGTCCGTGCCGGCGATCCAGTCGGCACGGGGCGGACTAAACACGTCCAGGCTCATCGCATCTTCAAGCGCAACGGCGCCATGGGGTACGTTTGGTGGCAAATGTAGCACCTCCCCCGCCCGTACAATGATTTCTTCGCCTCCGTCACGCTCCAACCAGAATTTCATGCATCCGGTGAGCATGTAGGAAAACTGTTCGTTTTCGTGTTGATGCAAGGGCACAATGCCGCCGGCTTTGATAAAAACCTGAGACAACATTACATGCTTTCCCCACATCATTTTGCGGGTAATCAAAGAAGAGAGCGCCTCTTCTTCTATGCTATCCCAGTCGTGTAATTTTACGCCTGACTTTTTGCTCATGGTCTCTCGGGTTAATGCCAAATAACAATGGCTACGTGGGAGGATGCGGCAGACAGAAAAAACGGCTACCGCCCAACACAATTCAAGGTGTCATGCCAGCCATCAAATATCGTTCAGCATGCCCTCCAAACTCAACTTCACAAGCTTCTCCCGTTTCATTTTCAGCAGCACTGTGTTTTCATAACGATTTTTTTATGCCCCTTGATGCAGTTTTTGGTTAGACATCACGGCTGACAAAGTGCAGCCCATGCCTACAAGAAAGGGGTTTAACACTATGTTGCAGCGGAAAAGGAGTGTACTGGTGCTGTATCTGTCAGCAATACTGGGAGGTGTCTGCATGGCGCCGGCCGTGATTGCACAACCCACTACAGGTATAGATAGCACAGACCGTGAGATAATGCTCAGGTCCGTCGACTCCCTGTTAACAACCATCACGGACCTGAAAACTGAGCGCGCAGAACTCCAGTACGAGTTCAGGCAGCTCAACAACCGGATTCAGTCGCTCGAACGCACCTTTCAAGGTGAATTCAACAACCTGCAATCAGGCCAGGGCAATGTACTTGAAGGGCTCGACACGCTCCGCGTGATGATGCCAAGCGAAGAACCTATGCATGCTACCAATAACAATGTGATCTACCTCAGCCAGCGGCAGGACAGCCTTGTGTCTTACGTCGAGCGGTTAGAGCAGCGCATTGTCAATTTGCCGGATAACCACTATTGGGGCGTGCGTAACGGATTCAAGCAGTTTGATCACTTGCTGTTGTTCACGTTCCTTGCCGCCATAACATCCCTGGGAGTTGTTTTGCTGATGCGAAGCAATGACCCACTTGCCAACCCTACCATTGACCAGGTAACACAGCAGGAAGAAGTTGCTGACCGATTGAGCGTATCCATCACGCTTCTTGTCGGCAGTGTGCTCGTGATCCTGTTTATCCTGTTTATCCTGTAATGCGCGCTGAAAAGCGCACTTTTTAGCCTGTACCCATCCTATGTCTGCACTATCAAAGGCTATTTCAAGAGCTTCGCTGTCGATTGCGTTTGGCGCGCTTTCGACTGGTGTTGCTATTATCACAGCTGAGAAACTGATGGTTTCCAAACTGTCAGCCGGCCTACTGGCCATCGGCTTGTTCTTTGTCGGATCCATCCTGGGCTCGATGCTCGACGAGTGGATACGCAGCAAGAAAACGCAAATACAAACGGAACGCGAACTTATCTCAGCCCTGGAGAACCTGATGCAGGGCATCCCGGATGTTGCATCCAAACAAATGAACAAACAGGTTAATGAACTGAGCCTGTCCATTCAGCGGATGAAAGCCAAAATGGCTGCCCGTGGCATTAAGTATGAACCAACAGAGCAGCCGTTCAAATCACCCACCACGGCAAAAGAGCGTTCAGAAGCGCTCCGGATGTGCCAAAATGCCAAGAAGTTGCTCGACTTTGCTATTAGCATGGGTGACTCAGAAGAAACAATCAATACCCTCACAGCGGAAGTTGACCACTGGCTAAGTGTACTCAATCAGCCGGGCAGCAAAAACAGTGGCAGTTCTGTACAGGGACAGGCTTAGTAATCGACGAACCGGGCAAACGTATTACCAACCCTCATGTAAAATGCAAAAAGGCGACCGCACAACTGCAGTCGCCTTTCTACATGTAAATCGACATTAAGGCCAAGGCTAGTTAGCCGGCATGATCGGTACGCGGATTTCCCAGTTGGTCCAGCCGGCCACCATGTGCAAGCCACCCTCTACTTCTTCCAGTGCAATACCAAACTGGTCTCTGTCTTCTTCCTTTGTCATTGCAGGGACTTCAAAAGAGGCCACGTTGTTATCGGCCTTGTAGCCACCTGCACCACCTCCGCGGAAGTCGTTGATATGCACCATCCAGCTATCAGCCCCAGGGGTGGCAAAAATGCTGTAGGTGCCGGCAGGCACAACAGCATCGCCAACCTTCAGGTCACCACCAAGGGTAAGTTCAGTTGGTTCGTTGGCACCAAAGCGCCATACTTTGCCATTGGGATGCATTGCACCATCCTCACCGAAAATATTGTCGCGACCACGCATGTAGGGCTGGCCGTAAGTTACCTTAACGTAGGTGTCGCCAACAAAAGCGCGGGCCATGCCAAGTGGGCTCAGCCGGCGGGACTCATGCAGATCCTGAGCTGCTACGTCAAGCGTAAAGAGCGCACCAGCGAGGAGCAAAATAGATAGCGTTTTAAATTTAAACATTTCTGTAGTGATTCGTGAAATAAGCGTTGCATCAAACTAAATGCGTCTGAATTTACAGGTTTGACCTGCATTCTGCCAAACTACTCACAAAAAAAACAATTTGATTCCACCTGAAAATGCAAAAAGGGCGTGGCGCCTGTTGGCACCACACCCCTTTTTCGTTTCCCGGCGGGGAAAGCTTCAGGCTTATTTGATGCGACGAACGCGCACTTTGCCTACCGGATCACTCCAACCATGTACAGAAGGTACGAGATCATCTCCACCCTGTACGTTAGGATGGCTTTTGATTACGCCACCTTCATAAAGTGCAGGATTTGATTCGCCTGTGCCAGCATCGTCAGAAGAAATTCCTACGAGGCCCTGGCAAGGAGGCACGATGTCAGCAAAATCTTCCGTGTTTACTTCTGTACCTGCGTCATAAGCGCGGATACCAAAGCTGGCATACTCGCCAATGTGCTGTGGAAGTTTTTGGGAATCGAGGCCTGTGAAGCCATCATTGGTGCAAATCAACATGCTGGCAAATGAGATGTAGTCATATCCAGGCTTGGTGTTGATCGTAAACTTGACCGTCTGACCTGGCATTACAGGTGGTGGCGTGCCTGCCACTGCAATTACTACATCAGCTACATTGCTGCTTGCATTCAGCGCTTCATCGAGGGGGCCGAGGTTTCCATTCTCAGCAATCTGGCGGATGCCGTTGCTCGCTTTGTAACCTACGCTGAACATGTCGATGTGCGCATTGTGCGTCGCTACGAGGGGAGGTGTGAATGGCTGACCTTTTGTGATATTTCTAACAGCAACTTCATACGTGTAGTACGTGCCATCAGAAGAAGCACCTGCTGCTACAGGGCCTTCATTTTCAACTTCAGTAAGGGCGTCAGAACATCCTACGAGCACGAGCGCTGCAAGAAGTGAGAAGAATAAACTCTTTTTCATTTTAAGAACTTTTTTGTTTGGGTGTTAACGGAACAGCCACAGATTACGGCGACTTTTGCGGCTATCCTTCACAGAAGTGTAACAAGCCCCTAAACTTTATCTAAACACGACAGAACTTTTGCCTACAGACTTGCAGGGTATTGCAAGTTTTGCAAAGTCAATTATATTAATTTGTCTTGACTTCAAGATACTTGTTACCTAGATTGTTTACATGAAGCATTTAGACTTAATAGATAAACTGCAGCAAGCGTGGCAGACTGAACGGCCCGAACTGGACAGCAGCGCGATGGGAATTGTTGGCCGCACAATTCTGCTGGGTGAGCTTATGCGGAAGAGCGCGCACGCGGTACTTGCAGACTTTGGCATTGGCTATACGGACCTGGATGTACTCGCAACGCTACGTCGGTCGGGTATCCCTTTCTGCTTGCGGCCGGCCGACTTGCTGAAAGCCATCCTGATCCAGTCGGGCTCGCTGACCGCTTGCCTGGACCGGCTGGAGGGCGCCGGCCTCATCGAGCGGGTCCCCACCCCCAATGACAGGCGGAGCCGATCGGTACAGTTAACTGAAAAAGGCATTGTGTTGGTGGACAAGGCCATCACAACCCGGTTTGGCGAAGCTGAACAGTTTGTCAATTCCCTCTCATCAGAAGAAAGAAGCGCACTCGAGCAGCTGTTGCGAAAACTGTTGCTCAACCAATCCAAAGAGGAGAATTAAGATGAAGCACATTACACAGCGTATATCCCTGATCGTATTCTGCACGGTATTCGCCGGCTGTACAACAAAGCCGGCTATCGAGCGCCAGGTGACGGTTGAGACAAAAACCCTCGTAATGGCCGACAGCACAACTGTTAGTTATGAACTGGGGATGATTGAGGTGCCTCATAACAGAAATACAGCCTCAGACACAACCTGGGCAGTGGAATTTGTTCGGTTAAGCCGGGCCCCTGAAGCCATGGCTGGCACCCCGCCTATTTTCATCCTACGCGGAGGCCCAGGCACTGAGCCGGCATCTCAGTTGTTGGAAGACCCATCGTACTATACATACTTCTATGCGCCTTTAACAAAAATTGCCGATGTGATCATCCCTGGCCAACGTGGCTTTCAAACATCTGGAAACACAAGCTGCGATCCAATGCCTGAGATGCCGCTTGCAGATCACCTGAATTCGGGCAAACGAGAAGCAGCCCTTCAAGCCAGCCTGGCTGCTTGCCGGCAAAAGCTTGAGGCAGCCGGCGTCAACCTGCAAGGTTTGAACGTTGAAGAAATGGCTGCAGATGTTAATGATATCGCTAGCAGTCTTGGCTACCGCTCCATCCAACTGATTGGTCAAAGCTTTGGGACCCACTGGGGGCTCAGCATTATTCGGCAATATCCGGATCTG
>JBCCIM010000087.1 GCA_039111535.1 Bacteroidota bacterium
AACCACTGAATTCGAGGAATCCCCGTTTGATCTTGCCAGTGAGAATGAATTGCTGCTAAGCAGTGGGGCTGATCTTGGATTTTTAGATAGTAACGACTAGTAAGATATCATCAGACTATGAAAACATTTATCCTGCTGCTTGTTTTTGGCGTTGGTTTGAGCGCAATGGATTCATCCACTTCAAAAACAGACACTGTTTCCTATAAATGTATGGTTCAGATGGTGAACTATACCGGAGAAAAGGCCTATTTAGTAATTTCCTTGATCGATCCCGATGGTAATTATATTCGGACCCTGGATGTGATGGGTGATGATGAAGAGTGGTACAGTGACATTAAGGAATGGTGGCAGTTCTTTGAGCCTAGTGGAGGGTCAGTAGATGGTATTTCGGGGGCCAGCATAGGGAATGGGGAACGGCAAATCACAATCCTGGAGCTAGAAACCGCCAACATCGACGCCGGATATACCTTAAGATTTGAAACCGCAGTAGAAGACAAAGAATATCATCCTATTGATTTGGAGATTCCGCTGAACTCAGCTTCGATAAAAGGTAAGATGGAAGGCACAGGCTATATAAGATATGTGCGCATGCTGCAGCAGTAATTCTTCCATTCAACCTGCATGATCATTTCATTCTGGAGGTATTGCCACTTAGCCCTGGCAATATCTTCCTTTGTTTTTCTCCTTTTGGCAGCTGTTTCAGGTGCTATTCTAGCGATTGAGCCTGTGCTAGAGGAAATAGATGCTATTGGGCTCAAGGTAGATGACTCCCAGCCACTTTATCAGTTGCTCGACCAGGTCGATGCACACTTTGAAGAGGTGTTTTCTATTAAGAAAAACAGCTATGGAAGTATTGAGGTGCATGGCATTTATGAAGGGGAGGATCAAACGGTATATGTAAACCCTGAGAGCGGGAAGCCTGCATCAGAAGTGAAACAACAAGCCCCATTCTTTCAGTTCATTACCAACCTCCATCGCTCCCTGTTTTTGGGTTCTTTCGGGCGTGCGCTCTTAGGAATTAATTCGTTTTTGTTACTTTTGATTGCAGCGACGGGTTTTGTGCTTATCCTTAAAAGGACGGGGCGGTTTCTAGGCTTTTTCGAGCCGGTCATCAACACAAACAACTATAGTTTTTTACACATCATTTCTGGAAAGTGGACGATTGTCCCATTGATGATTATTGCGTTGAGTGGCGTTTTGCTGTCGCTGGTTCGGTTTTCCATCATCCCCTCACTGAATATTGTTCACGCGGTAGATTATGATTTGCTTGAAGAATCTCCTGAGCTCATTCGAAGTGAATTTCCTGTTTTTAGTTCAACTACGCTAAAAGACTTCAGGGAAATTGAATTTCCGTTTTTCGAAGATCCAGAAGAATTCTACCGTCTGGGTCTTACAAATGGAGAGGTTCTGGTCAATCAGTTCACTGGAAAAATTGAAAGTGAGCAGGCCTATCCCTGGACAGTTATGGTGTCCTCACTCAGCATTGTACTACACACCGGACAAGGAAATTGGATTTGGGCCTTAATCTTAGGCGTTGCTAGTTTGGCTATTCCTTTATTTGTCTACTCTGGCTTTACACTCACATTTCAACGAAGGAAAGGGTTAATCAGGAATAAGTACGCGAAAGACGATTGCGACTATGTTGTGCTAGTTGGGTCAGAAAATGGATCTACAACCAGGTTTGCAAAGGCTTTTCAGCAAGCGTTAATAAGTGCGGAGCGGAAAGTATATCTTGAAGAACTGAATAGCTATGGTCATTACGCCAGCATCAAACATCTCGTTGTGTTTACCGCCACCTACGGTGTCGGCGATCCACCATCGAACGCAACAAAATTTGTAGATCGTTTTTTAGAAACCAACGGGAGCACGCAAGCCTTTGCCTATTCTGTAGTTGGGTTTGGATCAACCTCATATCCTGATTTTTGTAAATATGCCTATCAAGTGAACGGTGTGTTGAACACCCATGCAACGTCCAAAGAGTTTCTTCCTGTCCACACTGTTAATAATCAGTCGTTCGAATCATTTACCGATTGGGTAAACAGGTGGGGAGTGCTTGCAGGCATTCCTATTACTATATCGGATGAGCATATTTCAAATGAGTTCGATGGAGAGTTAGTGCTTAAAGTAATCAGAAAGACTGACTTGGAATCCAGTGTCGATGATACGTTTTTGCTATTTCTGGAAGTGGAAAAGGGGCCTGCATTTCAATCAGGAGATCTTCTTGCCGTAACGCCACCAGGTGAGAAAAGAGCGCGGTTTTATTCTATTGGTGTTTTGAATAAAACCTCCTTTGTTTTGAGCATCAAATGGCTTGAGCAGGGAAGGTGTTCAAATTATTTGAGTGCATCAGAACAGAATCAAACGATTACAGGGCATCTGAAAAGAAATCCTGATTTTCATTTTCCCCAGAAAAAGAGACCGGTAGTAATGATTGCCACGGGGACTGGCATAGGCCCGTTTATGGGAATGATTGAGAATAACATTCTTGGGTCAGACATCACGTTGTATTGGGGAGGCAAATACGACAAATCCCTTAAGTTGTATAAAAATTATATAGATGATTGGATAGAGGATGGGAAACTAACCTCGTTGCATACGGCTTTTTCTAGACAGTATGGAAATAAAAAGTATGTTCAGCATTTGATTGAACGCGATGCTGAAAAAGTTGCACACGTACTTAAGAGTAAAGGAGTTGTGATGATTTGCGGTTCTATAGCCATGCAACAGGGTGTTACAACAGTGCTTTCGGTCATTTGTGAAAAATCATTGGGAAAGCCCTTGAACTTTTTTATTAATAGACAACAGGTGAGAATGGATTGCTATTAGCGTGCCTTCGCGGCCTAGAGCCCGGTACTTAATTAGTAATAATCAAGCACAGCTTAAACGATGCAGCGATATAGACGTATTGAGGTGTTTCCAGGCATGGCTGTGGATACTAGTCCACAGTGACTGTTCCTTTATGGGCAGGAGAAACTAAACCCTTGTAATTTGACGACTTTGTAAGGTCACTTGTGAGCTTTGAATATAATCTTCGAATCTTTATGTTGCGTCCGGATCTAATGTGGTCTGACTGCATTAAATCCCGCTTGTGACACGAAGGTAGATCCCATGTTTACGTTTATCATCATTTTAATTACGCTCATCGCCATCCTGATTTCACTGGTTGTGCTGGTGCAGAGTGGTAAAGGCGGCGGTTTGGCAGGTATTGCAGCCGGCGGTGCAACCCAGCAGGTGCTTGGTGCGCGTCAGGCGCCGGATATCCTCGAGAAAGCAACCTGGATTTTGGCTACAGCGTTTATCGTGCTGTGCATTATCTCCAACTTCATCATCGACCGCGGTAATGAAGGTGCAACGGATAGCGTTATCCAGCAGCGCGCCGGACAGGAGCAGACGACGCTTCCACCAGCAGAACTTCCTGCATTGCCACCAGCAACTGTGCCCGCTGATGCGCCGGCAACAGATGGTGCTGCACCCGCAGCTGCACCAGCTGAAGGTGGTGACAACGAAGACGGCTAAACGCCGTATGTTTGCCGGTTGAGCAAACAAAAATTGCAGACAAAGAGAAAGGCAGATCCCGCTAAGGATCTGCCTTTCATCGTTTATACTGCCCTGTAAGCCGAATTCTGTTGGCCCGAAGGCCCGGTTATCATTTATCTGGGATTAGCGTCACCGCTAACCTCTAGCAGCCTACCCGTTCCTCAGCGAGCAGCGTCTGGCACGAATGCCGCGGAACTGTTTGGCCTTGCACCCCATGAGGTTTGCCTAGCCACGCCGGTCGCCCGGCATGCCGGTGGGCACTTACTCCACCATTTCACCCATCACCTGTGTCCCGAGGGACCATTGGCTGGTTTGCTTTCTGTTGCACTTGCTGTTTCTGCACTGTCAGTGACAATAGCAGAACCTTCCCGTTAGGAAGCACGGCGCTCTGTGGTGTTCGGACTTTCCTCGCGCTACAAACGCAGCACGCGATAACCCGGACAGTATAGTTGTTGGTTGGTTTAAGGTTTAAGGTTGAAAGTTTAAGGAATGGGGTGAAAAAGTTGAAGGTTAAAGATTGAGCGAATAGCCCGACCTTTAACCTTCAACTTTAAACCTTAAACTAATTTTTATCCCAATTCTTTGTCGAGTTCCTGGGTAGTTTCCAGGAAGAGCTCGTGGTCGACGATAATTCGGCCGGTGTGCTCGCATGCTACGATGCGGTTGCGCTGGCGAATCTCAACCTGTCGCTGGGGTGGCACTGAGAATCCTGAGGCAGCGCCGCGAAGAAGTGGCACAAGGGCACGTCCATCTTTAACGCGGGAGCGAAGGCGGGTGTATGCGCGGAGGTAGCGTTTATCAACAGCTTCTTCAGCGTCATCACGGCGCTTTTGCAGTTGCTTCTGCTCAGCTTCGGTGTCACTCATTACCTCGGCCAACTCGTCGCGCTTGGCTTTGAGGACTTCAGTTAATTCTTTCAGGCGCGTTTCAGCTTCTGCAGTTGCCAGGGCGCGCGGCTCTTTGGATTCAGCGATATTCTGAATTTGCTGGTTGCCGTCCTGGATACGCTGTTTCTGCGCTTCAATTTCTTTGGTTAGGGCGTCGTACTCGCGGTTGTTGCGGACCTGCAGTTGCTGGTCTTCGTACTTCTTAATCAGGCCTTCGCTTTCCTTGATGGTCAGTTCTGCCTGCCGATTGCCTACTTCGTGTTCTTTTTCCTCCTGCTTCAGGTTTTCAATCCTGGTCTGTAATCCTTTCTCCTCGTCTTCTAGATCCCGAATCTCATGGGGCAGATCGCCGCGCATTTGTTCGAGTTGGTCAATTCGGCTGTCGACGTGCTGTAGTCTGATAAGTGCTTTGAGCTGTTCTCCAATTCCGCTGTCGGTAACGGTTGTAGTCATAGTCAAATGGCAGTCGTTTTGGTGCTAAGCCTGGCGGCTTAAAGGGACGGACGTTGAGGCTAAAGAAAGTATAACTGTTCTAAAACAAGAATGTTCATGCCCTTGTTTTAGAACAACCTATCTACTACTTCTTCATGAAGGTCCGAATGGGACTGGTGCGTGTCACTGTTTTTTGCCATACAACATCGGAGAAGCGCTCCGAAAGCCAGGATTGGAGCAGGTCCTCGGTGCAGGCCTCTGTTTCGTAATGTATAGCATCGATCAGGGCCATTTCTGGTGTGCCGCGGGTATTGAGTACGTCGAAAAATCGATGATAGGTTACATCAGCTGTGACGTAGGCATCAGCGCCCGCGCGGCGCGCATCATCCATCAAGTCAGCGCCTGAGCCACCACACACGGCGACGCGTTTTACTGGTTTGTCCGGATCTCCAACAAAACGTAAACCGTCGGTATCGAGGGCTTCAGAGACGTGTTGCAGGAAGTCCTCAAGTGAAAGTGCATCCTCCAGTTCGCCAATGGCGCCCATACCAACCTGGGTAGCTGCTTTTTCGAGCGGGTATATGTCGTAGGCTACTTCCTCATACGGATGGCTTTCATGTAATGCGCGCAATATTACGCCCAATTGCCAGCGATGAACTTCTACTTCGATTCGCATTTCGTTTGCAGCTGTGAGTCCGCCGTCAGCTTCGCCGATATGCGGGTTGGTGCCGGGACCGGGTTTGAAATAACCCGTCCCTGTAGAAATGAAGGCGCAAGCATCGTACGCGCCAATCCTGCCGGCGCCAGCTTCTGCGAGCGAAGCCCGGACAGCATCGACGTGTGTATTGGGGACAAACGTGACCAGCTTGACGAGTTGGTCTGTCAGTGGTTTCAGGAATTTGATGTTCGACAAGCCAAGCTGCCTGGCCAGCGCAAACGATACGCCGTCTCTGGCTGCGTCGAGGTTGGTGTGGATGCAGTAGAGAGCGATTCCCGCTTGTGCCAGGCGGAGAATCAATGCTCCTTGCCAACTGTTGGTCGTGACTGATTTGATGGGCCTGAAAATGACCGGATGATGCGTAATGATAAGTTCAGCGCCGGCATCAATGGCTTCGTCAATCACTGCGGGCGTGAGATCGAGGGCAATGAGCACATGGCTTGCGGGACCGGCGGGGTCGCCAACTTGCAATCGCGCATTGTCATAGGACTGCTGTGTACCCAATGGTGCCCATTGTTCGAGCGCGTTTGTGATGTCAGATATTTTAGTCATGGTTGAATTCAAGTAGGCCTGATAGACAGTAGTTGGCCATTAAAAAGGAGCTTAACTGGTTTTGATCCACATGCCATCTTAGTGTTTTAATTTAAGCCAAAGTAGTTAACGAATTTGCGCATGTCGCATTGGATAAGGCTTTTCAAGAAGGCGTAGTATTATATTGGTTTTTAATAAGTAAACGATTACTTTTATGCTGCAATCAGAATAAGCAGCGTTCTGCATTGTACAGGGTCACAAGCTAAGTATGTAATATCACTGGCTAAAGAGGATTTGATGATCGTTCTTCAAATACGTCAAAACCCCCTGGATAAAGGAAAATACCCGATTCAACTAACGCTGAGGCGCCAGGGGCAAGCAGATCTTACGGCCCAGGCATTAATCGAGTTTGCCCTCACGGCCCAGGAGCAGGAGGACATACGTTGGTACATGGAGGATTACCTCTTGCGCCAGGAAGGCGCTCAAGAAGTGCAGATCGACCAAATTGAACTGGCAATGAGAGCCCGGGGCGAGGAGCTTTACACGAAGGTGCTTGCCCACAACATGGACACCCAGGCCATCTGGTTTGCGGTGCGAGAGCAACTGGCCGATTTGCGCATAGAAATTCAAACGGGTATCGCCGAGGCAGCCTCCATTCCGTGGGAGCTGATGCGTGATCCGCAGTCTGATTCTGCCATCGCACTTCGTGTGCGCGCCTTTGTGCGCGTGCAGTCAGGTGCGAACATCTCATTTGTCCCGGTGCAGCCCCCTGAGGATGGGCGTGTACGGCTGCTTTACGTGGTCTGCCGGCCCGGCGGCCGAAACGATGTTGAACTCAGGGCGGTAGCCAATCGCCTGATTCAGGATTTGGGCGAAGACCTCTCGCGCTTTGACATCACCGCATTGCGCCCTCCAACCTTCGAGCAACTCCAAAAAGTACTCAAAGAAGCCAAAGATGCAGGACGCCCCTTTCATATTGTTCACTTCGACGGCCATGGCATCTACCAGGACCTCAGTGGCACCTCAATGGCTGAGTGGCTGCAAGCAATTAACACGCTCACCCTGGGCGGTCACAAGAAAGGCAAACATGGTTACCTGCTCTTTGAGCATCCCGAAGAGGAGATGCGGCCCGTAGCAGGTGAGGAACTGGGCCAGTTGCTGCACGATACAAGCGTGCCTGTGCTGGTGCTTAACGCTTGCCAGTCTGCAATGCACGAAGCGATAGAAGCGCCAGCTACGGATAGCGAAACACCTGCTAACGAGCATGACACGGTCCGGGCCATTGGCTCACTTACACAGGCGGTGATTGATCACGGCATTCCAGCTGTACTTGGCATGCGCTACAGCGTCTTTGTGGTCACAGCGGCGCAGTACATCGGCCAGCTTTACAACGCATTGGCGCAGGGACAATCTTTTGGTCAGGCGGCCAGTGAAGGGCGTAAGCACCTAAGCATGAACCCGGATAGATGGGTGGGGCTTGAGCCACAACCGCTGCAGGACTGGTTTGTGCCTGTGGTTTATGAAGCAACCCCAGTCCACTTACTCTCTCGCAAAGATGGAAAGATCACACTGGATGAACGTCAACTCGACCCCGTCCAGTCCAACAATGCGCTGCTACGTTATGTGCCAGACACTGGGTTTGTAGGCCGTGATGGAACGCTATTGCTCGTCGATAGAGCATTCGATGCACATCCGGTTGTGCTCTTGCACGCATATGCTGGGCAAGGCAAGACGACAACGGCTGTTGAGTTCTCGCGCTGGTATGCGCAGACTGGAGGACTGGGTGAACAGCCTCTTGTACTCTTTACCTCATTTGAGAATCATACAGACTTGACAGATGTCCTGAACCAGATTGGGCAGATATTCTCGCCGATACTACAGGCCAGCGGTATCGAGTGGCATGCGCTTAACGATAATGCGAAGCGGCGGGGGCTTGTGCTTCAGATACTGAAGCAGGTGCCCGTGCTATGGATCTGGGACAACGTAGAGCCCGTTGCCGGCTTCCCGGCTGGTACAGCATCAAACTGGACGAATGAGGAACAGGCTGAGCTGGCGGACTTCTTGAAACAGATCAAAGAAGACCGGGGGACGAAGGCCAAGATCTTGCTCACAAGCAGGAGACCAGAACATGGATGGCTGGGCGGCATACCGCGCCGGGTAAGGATGCCTCGCATGAGCGGTAGCGATGCGGCCAAACTGGCCCGTAGCTTGGGCAGCGATAGCACGCGTAAGATCGCGCGCAAGGACATCGCCAATTGGCAACCGCTGATTGATTACTGCCAGGGCAACCCGCTCACGCTAAGGGTGCTCGTTGGGCAGGCGATCAGAATGCGCTTGGGGAATAAAGAAGCGATTCAAGGGTTTGTCGAATCGATACGAAGCGGCGAGCAGGTGATAGAAGACGTGGATGAGGCAGAGGGCCGTGACAAGTCGCTCGGGGCATCGCTTGACTATGGGTTCAAGAATGCCTTTGCTGAAGATGAACAGCCGATCATTGCGCTGCTACACCTCTTCCAGGGCACCGTGGATGTGGATGTATTGGTAGCCATGGGAGAAGGCGAGGATTCCCTTCCTGAACTCCAGAACAGTGAAGGGGAGCAGATTGAAAAAGATGAAATAAAAGGCATGCTCGAGCGTGCGAGAGAAGTAGGCCTTCTGACTCATGTTGCCGACACTTGGTATAGCATTCACCCGGCGCTTCCGTGGTTCCTGCGCCAATTATTCAATCGCTACTATGATGGTAAGGATGGCAGGTCAAGTAGTGATATTGCTCTTCGAGCTTGGGTCGAGGCAATCGGTGGCTTGGGTGCATTTTACAATGAACAATTCAATGAAGGCAACCGGGGGGTGATCCAGCTTCTCGCATTAGAAGAGGACAACTTGCTTCATGCCCGCCGCACAGCCTGTCAAAGGGGATGGTGGAATCGAGTCATCGGCACTATGCAGGGCCTGCGGAGTCTCTACGATTATCAGGGAAGGCCTACCGAATGGGCCAGGCTAGTCTATGAAATCATACCTGATTACTGCACCCCTGATGATGCCCCGATTTCCGGGCGGGAAAATCAGTATCCTCATATCATGGGTTATCGGGTACGCTTGGCAAGAGAATACGACCGTGACCTCTCTAAAGCGTCCGATTTACAAGAAAGATTGGTTAAATGGGACCGCCAAAGGGCAGCCTCCTTGCTTGACCTCCCAAAAGATGCTGAGCTTGACAGCTTCCAACGTAATCGGATCCGCTCGCTTGCTACCAGTGTGTTTTCCTTCGGCCAAATTCTGTTTCTACAAGGCAGCCCTGACTGTGTAACGGCATTCGAGGAATCTATTCGACACGCTAAGCGCATCCAGGACACTGCCGGTGAAGCCACCTCTCACTATAGCCTTGGCAACGCCTACCTTAGAGTTCCTGCCATCCGAAATTTCGATGCAGCTGAAGCCTCTTATCGTCGCGAATTGACTTTGCTCAATCCCAATGACTTATCGGGGCGTGCGAGCACAATAAATCAAATAGGCATGGTCCACTTTCAACGATTCGAGGAATCTCAAAAAAGAGATGAGCCACTAGAAACCATATTGAAGCATGTACGTGCTGCAGAAAAACACTTTCGAGAAGCGCTGGACACCTGTCCTGTAAATGCGCTCAACAACCTAAGCCCAATTCACAACGCGCTAGGTAATCTCTACGATACAGTTGGCGAAACTGAACGCGCACGGGAGCACTATGAAAAAGATGCGCAGATATGCGAGCAAACTGGAGACCGCTTTGGTGCTGGACAGACGCGTAACAACATGGCTCTTATGTATGTTAGATCTGCTGAACGCGAAGCTAACCCAGATGGTAAGCGTGACTTGCTAGAGCGCGCCAAGGCCTATGCAGAGGCTGCACTTCGCGATTATCAACATTTCCAGGGACGCCTTGCCGCGCAAGAATCCAAGGTGCGGAGCATGCTAGAATTCATTAATGAGAGTCTGGCTAAAATGTTGTAAAACTGTTGTGGACCTATATCTTTTGAATGGATACTTACCTGCAATGGCTGTGTTCTAGGGGGAGTGCTGGGTTCTTCGGAATTGCTCTGCTTTGTAGTATTGATCCCAGCATTTTACACTAGGCACTTCGTTTATATGTCAGACGATTTAGTTTAGATTGAGCCGCGCCCGGCAGCAGCCATGCCTTCTTTCTCGTTTACGCCGTGCAGGATGATCATGCCTACAATAAAGAGGAGGATCACTACAGAGACGCCGGCGCGTTGGCTGTCAAACAGCAGCGTGATCTGACCCAATAGAATTGGACCAATGAACGAGGTGGCTTTGCCGGAAAAGGCGAAGAATCCGTAGAACTCGTTTTCTTTGTCAGCCGGAATGAAGCGTCCCATGAGCGAGCGGCTGGCAGACTGGTTTGGGCCCATCAGCAAACCCACAACAACGCCGGCTACCCAAAACCCTGCTGCACTCTGGGCAAATACAGCGAGCAGTGAAGCGGCAATGAGTCCAATGTTGGTAATCTGGATGGTTGTTTTGCCACCCAGTTTGTCGTCGAGGTAGCCAAAGCCAATGGCGCCGAGGCCGGCGCTGACATTAAGCACAATCCCGAAAATCAGGGTGTCCTGCGTGGAAAATCCAAACGTGCCAACGGCATAAATAGCACCAAACGCGATGATCGTCACAAGGCCGTCGTTGTAGAAAATACGCGCAATGAGCATCCGGAAAATGTCCCGGTAGTTGCGGATTTCCTGGAAGGTGTTGACAAATTGTGCGGTGGCTTTGCTGAAGAGCTCCCGGCTAAACGCCAGCTTTTCCTGCTTTTCCTCTTTCACCATAATGAAGAGCGGAATACTAAAGATCGCGTACCAGGCAGCGACGAGCAGGTTGGTTGCGCGGATGTATTCTCCGTTTTCTTTTGAGAGCCCAAACATAGGCTCCTCGGGCATTACTACCGTAACAAGTGCAATGACAAGGCAAAGCAAACCACCGAGGTAACCAAGTCCCCAGGCAAAGCCGGAGACACGCCCAATTTTCTCCTGTGGTGCGAGTTCAGGGAGGAAGGCGTTGTAGAAGACGAGTCCGATTTCAAAGGCAAAATTACCTATTACGAAGGTGATTAGGGCGAAGTAGATCTGCCCGGGCAGGGGGAAAAAGAGGACAATCGTTGCTGCTACGCCGAGGATGGTAGAGAGGAGCAGAAACCGTTTGCGGTAGCCGCCCTGGTCGGCAATGGCGCCGGCGTAAGGAGAGACAACTGCTACCAAAATAGCTGAAATGCCCACGGCAAGCGACCAGTAAAAGGTGCCCGTGTTTGAGTCCTCTGCAATGGCTTCGGTGAAATAGGTGGCGTAGATAAACGTGACCACCAGCGTGGTAAACGCCGAGTTGGCAAAATCGTACATCGCCCACCCAAAAACGGTGCGGCGGTTCAGTTTAGGTTCTTCAGACAAGACAGCTCAGGACTGGTGGACAAAGCGCGCCCAAGATGTTACGGCAAGGAAGACGAAAGCGCAACGGGAGGAGGATTGTCGAATGCCAATTGTCGAATGGGCTGGAATTGGCGTAATGCTTTCTCTACAACGTCATCCCCAGCTTGACTGGGGATCCACAGGGCAGGCAATCGCTAATGAATGAGCACGCTTCTACCGTAATCAGATTATTCGACAAAGAATCAAAGGACAGGACCTTTTTTCCGAAATCGTTTCTATTATCTTGGGCGCTCCTTAAAGAGAGTATTGAAGAATCCCTTTTATGCATACAGCTTCTCAGGAATTCATACGTCACCCGAAGCTTGATAAAGCAATCAAAATTGGTACATACCTGTTGGCGGCAACGGTGTGGGTGAGTGCGCTGCTTTTTGGTCTGTTTATTCTCTCCTTCTACTTTGTTGCTTTGATGGAAGGAAATACGGAACAGTGGAATCAAGTCCTGCCGGGGCTATACGACAGTTCCACAAAGTCAGCTACGATTGGTATTGGGATACACTTCGCTGCCGGCGGCATCATCTTAATTCTGGGCTGTATTCAGCTTATTGGGCGGTTACGCGATTCTTTTCCCGCTTTGCACCGGTGGTTGGGCCGGATTTATGTACTTGCTTGTCTGGTGGCGTCCATCGGCGGATTGGCTTTTATATTTATCAAAGGTACCATCGGTGGCCCGGTTATGGATATCGGTTTCTCGGGGTATGGTGTCCTCATGTTTTGGGCTGCCATCGAGGCGTTTCGCCACGCAAAAGGCCGGCGGATTGAGCGTCATCGCGCTTGGGCGATCAGGCTCTTTGCCCTGGCAATAGGTTCGTGGTTATACAGAATGGATTATGGCTTCTGGTTTCTTTTTACTGATGGCCTGGGGCATACCGATACCTTCGACGGACCCTTTGACTATTTCATGAGCTTCTTCTTTTATCTCCCGAATTTGCTGGTTGCTGAGTTTTTTATTCGCAGGAAAAAGCTATTGCAATCTGCTGCATCCAAGTGGGTCGCCGTATCGGGCCTCTATGTAGCCACCGTTTTTTTAATTCTGGCGACCTACTTCTTTACGATGCGATTGTGGGGTGCCGCCATTGTAGAGTTGTTCGTTTGAAGTGTAGCGAGTAAGACTTTACAATATCGCCGTTCGGAGCGACTACTTCTCTTGGGAGAGGAATAACGCCGGCAGGCGTTTTAAGTCAAAACAACGCGGCATTCGACACGCGGAACTCGGCATTCACATTGGACGTGAGAAGGCCCACGCCTGCCCCCGTAGCTCAGCAGGATAGAGCAACGGTTTCCTAAACCGTAGGTCGGAAGTTCGAATCTTCTCGGGGGTACAGTTTTTTTGTATTTAAAAGCCGTTTTGGGCATTGTACAGGCCTGTTCGTCAGGCCTTTTTTGTTTTACACAAGCAGCTTCTTTTCTGGTAGATACGAATATTTGCCTGGCTTCTTCTAAAAATGCCTATGAGCCTCTGATACGGATCATGATCTACACCAAATCGGAGGAATAAATGCGTCGACTTTTCATGATTAGTCTATTGAGCATCTCTTCAAGTGTTTGCTTGGGGCAAGACGCTGCCTACGGCGTGGCTGACTCGTACTGGCCCAGTTGGGCTATTGCGCGTGGCAGTGATATGGATCCCGTGGCATTTGAAGACATCATGATGGAAGGTCTGCATGTAAAGGAATACATAGCCGAACTGAATTGGAAGAAAGCAGATCAGTATTGCAGGGAGACGCTTGGGCTCTACTCTGATCACATGTACCTGGGACACCTGGAGCAGGCGCTTGCTTTTGAAATGCTGTATAGATATTTGCTCACGGAGTCGCTTGATGATCAGCAGAGGATGGCCCTGGGATTCTACCTCGATCTGCTTTTGCTTAACAATACCCCTGATACGTATACCATGTACCGGGGACTACAGGTATTAAAGACTACATGGTCACCAGAGCGCATTCTGGAAGCGGCTGGCCAGACATACGTAAGCGGTGAGAAGTGGCTCGCGCTACCCTCAGCGCAAATTGAATTAGAAGAGGGTATTCCCCGGTCAAGAGATGTTGCTACTGTCAGGATATGGAATATGCAACAGAGCTTGCCAAAACTAAACGAGCTGATTAATGCTAAGTAGCAAGTATCGATTTTCTATTTGGAATATCTCATGCAATTAAATGAAATCCTGATCAGTGGCGTCTGCTTAATTTTGATTGTTATCGTGACGCGTGTATTTTTTGTGTTTGTTGGATTTGGTAGTATTGGGATTAGTTTGGGAGTAGCCATGAGTGTGGCAGTAGCTATCGCTATAGGACTAGTTCAGAAACGCACAAATAATCCGCCTCCTTACTTCAAGATGTACATAACTACGATGGTGGCAGTGTCGACTCTTTTAGCTGCTGGAGTTCTACTCATCTTACCTGGTAATTTGGTTACGTCTATAAGTGGACTCGCCATTGCTGCATCGCTCAACGTTGTCATTTCGCCGTTACTCTGCTCATTCTTCTGGGCGGAGCAAGATCGATAGCTGGTAGAGCGTTCAGGTAAATCGGTTGTCCTATATGGTCCTACTTATGAATGGAGCTTATGATAGACCGGCTCCTCTCAAGATCAATGATTAAACGTACTCTACGTTTAAAGGTGACAGTCTCCAAGTCATAGCTATTGATGAGTATAATGGACAGGCCCTTGAGGGAGTCATTGTGGTGGGTGGACATGCATACAATAACCCAGATGTCACTGATGAAAATGGAACTGTTAGGTTAAGACATGCGCAAGCAGACCAGTTATTACAACTTCTTATTTGCTGTATCTACTTGTTTGGTCATTGAAACTATACAGGTACGCTGAACATATTAAAAACAGGATGCGTCTCCCCGAAGCGAATGAAAAAGGCGAAGTCAGCGTGCGCTTCAGAACAGACGTTGCTAAATCAAATCTACCCCTCATAAAGAAGATCGCGCAAACGGAGACGTTCACGTGCAGCGGTGGCGTCGCTCAGGAGAAGGTGCTCAAAATACGGAAGCTTGCGCACAATCATTTTTGATATCTGTAAGACTTAGATGCAACCAAAAATTGTGGTAGAGTGGAGCGGGCTTTAATCTTTCCCCGGAGATTGAGTCGATGATGGTACGAGTCTAATACTCATCAACATGGCTCGTTTTTTGGTCTACAGCGAAGTGACTTTTGTAGCAAGTTTGTTGGCTTCTTTGGCTGTGTACTCACAATCTATAATCATGACTAGGAAACGGGTTTTTGTACAGATATTTATAAGTTTAATCATATCTAACCTTGTGTTTCTGGAAGCACAAGGACAGGAGCGCGACACTACAAGCATTTCGGGAAAAGTAACGGATGGACTGAATACCCCTTTTCCAGATGTAACAGTGTCTCTTTATGAATATGATGAAGCAACTGAAGTTTTTACGAAGCTCCACAATACAAAAACAGACGTCGAAGGCGCTTATCAATTTTCTGCGCCGGCGCCCAGCGAATACTATGTGAGGGCATTTCTGGAAGTGGGATGGAACGATGAGACCGAATGGTATCGATTTACAAAATGGTATGGTGATACTTCCGTGGCAGAAGATGCCCATCCAGTCATCACAGTTGGTTCGGAGACGCATGAAAACATTGATATCATCTTTCCCTATTGGAACGACACGGGTTCGCTTTCAGGTCGCATCGTCGATGCAGATGGCAATCCTGTAGCTCAGGCTGTAGTCAGGCCCGGTGGTTCAGGGCCTGGTTTAAGTTATGTGGGCAACTTTGTCTCGGATAAGGATGGATATTTTGAAGCAGAGAGAGTGCCGGCCGGCACCTATACCATTCAAGTTGAATATAGAAATGCCGGCTTCACTGGAAGCAGGCGCATATATTATGGTCAGGCAAAAAATTACGCGGATGCTGAGCGCATTGAACTGTCTACCAACAGCCAGGTGGTCGACCTCGACGTTATGATTCCGCGTGCAGAAGGTGCAATTTCTGGACTCGTATTAGGTGCGCAGGGCAAGCCTCTAGGAGGCGCTGACATTAGGTTTAATACTCATTTCCATTTAATCGGAGACGGCGAAGAGTATTTCGAAGTAAATACGAAAACCGATAGCTGGGGACGATTTCGTATTGAGGGCATTCCTAACTCAGCAGATCAGGGCCAAGATTTTTTCCTCACGATGCGTGCATGCTCAATATTTGCTTGTTATGACGAAGTCTGGCAAGATAGTTTAAGCAACCCGGGCGTCATTCGCGTTGAAAACGGCGAAAGTATCCCGGCGTCATTTGAGTTCCAAACCCCCCTTGAATTAGGTAGTGGGTCTATTTCCGGTACCTTGTATCATGTAGATGGTCAGCCCCTGTCATACACTTTTGTCAATCTTAACGGCATCGATATAGTTGACAGTCATGGCTTGCAAACTCGGACAGATAGCGCAGGTGCATATCGCTTTTTCAATTTGCCAGCTGGCACGTATCAGATATCTGCCTCCTATTTCCAAGAAGGGCTTCAGCTTAAGGCATGGTTTGACGACGTTGCAACGCAGGATGAGGCCACATCCGTTCCTGTGGCTGAAAACGAGTCTGTTACAGGCATTGATTTCTATCTGGACGACAGGAGAAGTGTTAACGGTACAATTACCGGTACCGTGATTGATGACAAGGGACAGCCCATAAAAAGAGCGTACGTAGAAGCAACGTCCTACAGAGGTGCTACATACGATTATCGAATTAGCCCTGCGGAATGGTATGGGATTTCTGATGAAGACGGGTATTTCGAGATTTGCAATTTGCCACCCAGTACCTACATGATTTCGGCTTTTGCTCAAGATGCACGTTTGGTGCAAGCGCTCGCAGATACTGCTTCGCTAGAATATGTTACGCTGGAACGCTACGAGAAAAAAGAAGTCTTGCTCGAGATGCAGACCCAAAATGAAGGCAATGGTATCATTACAGGCCGCATTAATGGATCTTCAGAGCTTCCCCTAGAAACGGCCATTGTAAAAGCATATGCTTTTGGTCAGCAGGGAGCGCCGTTCTACACAGCAGTAATAGATGAAAATGGACAATACCGGTTTGAGCATCTACCGAATGGGTCTTATATATTGAAAGCCCAATCGCCCTGGCACATATCCACTTTTTATAGCAATTCACCTTTTCCCAGCAATGTCGAACCAATACATGTTGACACGGAGCAGCCCGTTGTTAACGTCGACTTTTCGCTGTCTCCTTTTTTCTGCGTGGCTATACCTGGAAGTGGGTTGCAATCCTACATCTACACCAGCACTTTTTGGGGCACAGTAACCGATATATCAGGCCAACCCCTGGCTGATGCGTCGTTGTTTGTAGTAGATAAATCGGGCGTTCCTTTGCTATCTGGAGAAACCAACAATGCCGGCCAGTATGAAATTCCCGATGTGCCTCCTGGCAATACCTATAGGATCCTGGCAACACACCCAGGCTATGCGTACAAATTTAATAGCGGTGCGATAGATGTGGGTGACGCGTGGCCGTTGGTCTCTAATGGTCGATTTGAGCCAGAAGACTTCGTATTAACGCGTACCGCCGAAGGCACAGATTCTGAACCCCTTGAAACGTTGCCAGATCAACTCAGAATTCATGCTAACTATCCGAATCCTTTTGATGTTGTTACAAACATCCCGTTCACACTACCTGGCGCTGTGCATGTAACTGTTGATGTATTCGATGCTTTAGGTAGACGAATTGAGCAACTCATCGCGCGTGAACTTCCTCCTGGATTTCACCTTGCTAAATGGGCGCCCAAAGATCGTGCAAGCGGAATTTATTTCTACCGCGTACAAACGGAGCACGAAACTGCTACAGGTATGATGACTGTTCGAAAATGATCTTCTGTGACGGAGGATGTTGGCATTGAATTGCCTGGCAAACTCCGTATTCTCTTTGACGGCAGTTTACGCATGCGGGTTTGGAGCGAAGCGATAGCCTTGATGGCTATTGTATTGCGAACAAATGCGTAACATCAATCATCGCGTCAGTTCCTAATCACTTTCTCTCCCGATACACCACGCTTACAGTTCTAGGGATACGATTCGGGTCTTTCCACGTATTGAACATCTCCGCCAACTCCACCTTCAGAATCTCAGCCGCTTCCTCTTCTGACTTGCCTTCATCAGCCAACGCATTTGCGCGGTCACGTACCGTGGTAAAGTAACTGCGATAGTTTTCTATCAATTCCGTTGAGCCCACAGCGTAATGACAGGGCACAATGGTTTTGGCGCCCAGTCCTTGCAGCATGTCGAGGGTGTCGAGCCAGTGCTGGATGGTGGTGCGTGGGTTTAGGGGCATGGGGAATTCGTTCATGACCACGTCGCCGGTGAAGAGGAGTTCGTCTTCTTCAACCAGGAATGCCGTGTCACCCAATGTATGGTTGGGGCCGGCTTCGATGATGCGGACGTGCACGCCGCCCAAATCCAATCGCATAGAATCTGTATAAATCACATCAGCCGGCCGGAAATAGGCGCCCTCAAGCAGCTCCGCAGACCGGAGAGAGAAGCCGGCGAACATACGCACAAGGCGCATGTCCATTTCTTTAATGTCGAGAATCTGGTTGGCTGACCGGATGACGGTGGCATCCTTCGGGAAGGCCATCGCACCAAGGTCGTGCTCGGGATGCGCGTGTGAGGAGGCGATGTAGAGCTTGTTCTCAGGCGCAAGCCTAATGGCTTCTGACAATACGATACGCCCATTTTCCTCGCCAAGGCCCGTATCAATCACCAGCGTGGCGCGGTTGCCCACTACAAAGCCGACGTTTGGAATGATGGGTTTGTTTTCATCAGGGATCATGTACACGTGATCTGAGACGGCAACCGTGGCGCCAACGCGGATGGTGGGGTCGAGGTTTTGAGCTGATACACTGCTTGCGAACAGCACAGTCATCAGTGCCAGGCAAATACGTACTCGGAACGTTTTCATCTGAAAGTGGGGTGTATGATAGATGAAGGTAATCTATAAGATTTTACAGATTTCCGGGTAATACTGTCAACTATGCTAGTGCTGTAAAGTGCGAGGTGTCTTTGCTGCATCGTGTTTTTATTTGAACTACCCTGCTATTTGGACTAAGTTAGGGCGAGCAAAAAACAACAGGACGCCTCCATGAAAAACGATACTGCATTTGAAATGGCCACCTCCAATATCCGCTACGGGCAGGGTGTGACAGGAGAGGTCGGGATGGATTTGAAGGATCTGGGGATGCGCCATGTTTTGGTTGTAACCGATAAACATTTGGCCGACCTGCCTCCCGTGTTGCGCGTGCGAGCATCGCTGGAAAAGGAAGGGGTATCGTATGCTGTGTTTGATGATGTGCGTGTTGAGCCAACAGACGCTTCGATGAAAGCGGCCATTGGGTTTGCGCAAGCCGGCAACTTCGATGCAGTAGTAGCTGTAGGCGGTGGTTCCGTTATCGACACGGCCAAAATGGCCAACCTGTATGCCACCTATCCGGTTGATGATTTCTTACACTATGTCAATGCGCCCATTGGAAATGGCGCGCCCGTACCCGGACCGTTAAAACCATTGATTGCAATCCCAACAACAGCCGGCACCGGGAGCGAAACCACCGGCGTGGCTATTTTTGATCTACTGGAAATGCACGCAAAAACCGGCGTGGCGCACCGGTACATGAAACCCACCATTGGGTTAATCGACCCGGACAATACGCGTACGCTACCGGTAGAGGTTGCCGTATCTTCGGGGTTGGATGTGCTTTCACATGCGATCGAGTCATACACCGCGGTGCCATATGATCAGCGTCCACATCCGGGGCGGCCGTTGCTCCGGCCGGCATACCAGGGCTCAAACCCGCTGAGCGATTTGTGGTCGCTGCAAGCGTTACGGATGGTGAATACGTATTTGCCGCGGGCGGCTGCGGATCGGGAAGACGATGAAGCGCGCGGGATGATGTTGCTCGCTGCGGCGTATGCTGGCGTTGGGTTTGGCAATGCGGGGGTGCATTTGCCGCATGGTATGTCTTACCCGGTTTCGGGTATGGTTAAAGATTATCGTCAACCCGGTTATCCTGTCGATTACCCGATTGTACCGCACGGTATTTCTGTGATTTTGAATGCGCCGGCCGTTTTTCGGTTTACAGCGCCGGCTTGTCCTGATCGTCACCTGGAGGCGGCGGCGGCTTTGGGTGTGGATACATCCTCAGCAAAGGAGGCGGATGCCGGCGCTATTTTGTCGGATCGGATCGTTGAAATTATGCAGTCTCTGAACGTCCCCAATGGGCTCAGTGCCCTTGGCTTTACTTCGGCTGATATTCCTGCGCTTGTTCAGGGCACCTTGCCTCAACATCGGGTGACAAAGCTGTCGCCAAAGCCGGCGAGTGAATCCGATTTGACGTCCATGTTTGAAGCTGCCATGCGATATTGGTAAAACCATGCCTTGTCAATGCTCCTGCAAATTACCTGAAGGTGGATTTTGAGATGAAGCTCGTTTATCCAGTAAGTATTGTCTGCTGTTCTGGGCGCAAGCTTTGTATTGTTGCCGGGTATCTCCCACAATGGGCTGCTCTTAAAGCATATTCTAAAGCAAGCCATTGTTACATAACACAAGCCTGTGTCGCGTAGTATATAAGGGGCAGGGTCAAGATTTAATCGCATTCACCGCTTATAATCCATTTCTTTACGTCCATGTCTCGATCACGCTTCTCGGTTTTAGGGAACGTCGCACTGTATTTCCTGCTTTTCAATTTACTCCCTTCTACAGCTGCCGCGCAGCTTGGCGGCTGGGATACTATTCCTGAGGATAACGCGGGATTGGTTTTTCGCGTGCTTGATGCGGCGCAGGACGAAGCTAAGTCGGTTACGCTTGCTGGCTTTACCACGTTGCAACTCGCGAGTGCAGACGGTGAGCTAGACATCCGTAAGTCCATCGACGACAATGGTTTTGTGTTTTTTACTGATGTAGAACTGCAAACACAACTCGCTGCGGCTGAGCGTGCGGTTTCGCGAATAAATCTGATGGACCCGAGTGGTAATGAGCAGCGCATTGCTGGCCACGTGGCGTTTAATCTGAGCCTTGATGATCTTACTGACGGTAACAAGCGGGTAGATGCGGTACTCTACTACTTTTCTGATGCTACCTTCACGCCATCAGATACCTATCCACGTGGCGGGGGAGACGCGTTCTGGAATTACTACGGCCCAGTTGAAAATCCAATGGCCATGCTGATTCCTCCAGACGAACGCGTTGCTGCGCTTGGGCAACAACTCGATAAAACACCGGTACTGTTCCTGCACGGCATTTTTAATGCGTATCCTTTCTGGACGGGCGGTGTGGATGGCGGTTACCTGGGAGACGTAAACAGTGCCTATGATGTCTGGCAACTCTACTATCCATACGACCAGGAAATTGGAAAATCAGCTTCGCTTCTGGAGCATCTGCTGCCGAGATTGTTGGATCCAAATGACTTTAATGCTGCCGGCGTATATGGTGACGCGACGGCGAGCAGCGTACCTGTGGTTGCTCACGGTGTGGGAGGGCTAGTAGCCAGGGCCTACATGCAATCAGTTGATGCATCGGACAACAAAGTTAGCAAGCTACTCATGTTGGGCACACCTAATCATGGTACGTTGCTGGCTTACAACTCGCTGCAATACAAGGGCTTTAGCTGGCGCTATTCGCCGGTTCTATATGGCCCTCGCTACGACCGGCGTGCACCTGCTGTCGATCAAACGATATTGGGTAGCAAGTTTCTACATGAATTGAATGCTGATGCATTGCCTGTTCCAGCCAATTGTGTGGGTGCATCGGTCAGAGATTGC
Organism: Bacteroidota bacterium; assembly: GCA_039111535.1. Taxonomy (NCBI): domain Bacteria; kingdom Pseudomonadati; phylum Bacteroidota; species Bacteroidota bacterium. The sequence goes on from JBCCIM010000087.1 coordinate 21,350, forward strand.
TATCTCGTGGTTGCCGGCACAAAAGAAGAAGCAGATCCGGTGCATACGTCTATCGAAGGACAGCAGGATGGCGTTGTGTCGGTGTCTAGTGTGAGCTTATTGAGTAAAGAAGTGCCGCTGATTACGGCGTCGCTTGGTCACGATGAACTGTCTTATGCACTGGATACATCGGTGATCAAAAGCTTCTTGGCTGATCGCTACACCTTTGACCGGTTTGCCTTGGCCCATCGTTTACACCAGAATGATTATTTAGATGGGTACTATGCAACTAACGAAGCCGGTGACACGGAAGCTGTTTATCCAGATGAGCACTTGCTTACCACGCCGGATATGGGACAAATCCAGGTCAAATTGGCGGTTGAAGATACAGACCAGCATGCCGTCTTGTACCTCTGGCGCAAAGGAGGATTTAGCACGTATGTGGACGAAGATGAAATGCGGTTTGAGTATGGCTGTTCACAACTACTGGGTCGTAAAACGGGCAACCGTATGCGCCGGCTCCATCACCAGGAAGGCACCACGAGGTTCGATTATATCGACAACTTCTACATTTCGCAACGGGTAGAAAACCACGTTACAATATCAAAGAGTGGGTTTGATTTTGCTGAGGGAGCATACAGCCCGGTATTCTACATGAGACTGCTTGGTAACGATGGTTTCCCCTGTGCTGAATTCCTGAGTGCATCCGAGTCGATGTCTTTCCGCCATTTGCAGACTTCTGTGCTGGATGTGGAAATCAGTAACGCTCAGGCCTTGATGATGTCTGCAGACAGTTACCTGGCGCTTGATGATCTAGCAATGCAAGATGAGCCGGGTCGGGTTGCGCAGGCTTTTCAAGTAGATGCTTCGGTAAACGCTTTTGTGGTACACATAAGAAATACAGACGCTGCTGCCTTGCAAAACCATCGTTTCAACCTGGTTGCCCCAGACGGTACTTTGGCGCGTGCTGATGCCCTCGCTATTGAGGGTGCATCGTTTGATACAGGTGCCGGCAACCATGCCAGTTTCTATATTCCCAATCCCGCCGCCGGCACATGGCAGATTACTTATGACGAAGCATTATCTGGTATTTCGCTGCACCTGCCCGTATCGAGCGCAATTGCGTTTGAAGCTGCGTTTGAAGAAACCAGCCACCGCCTTGGGGACGTTGTTCATTTTAATTTGGCAGCGCCGGCAGCCTTGCAAAACGCGCAACCAAGCGCGCGCCTGTACCGGACAGATGCCAGGGGAGCGACGGAATTTGTACAGGCGATCCACGTGGAAGCGGGTGCTGATGGTCGTTTTGCCGGATACTTTGATGCTGCAGCACCTGGATCTTATTCGGTGCTCATTGAAATGGCTGGGACATTTGAGGGGACCGCTGTACGCCGCGCGATAGCGATTCACACCCTCATTGAAGGGGAGGCAGCAGAGGCTGATGTATTGCCTGGCACCTTCCTCCTGGAGCCCAATTACCCCAACCCGTTCAATCCATCAACAACCCTGCGATTTAACGTCCCGGAAGACGCACAGGTGAGGTTGTCCGTATTCGACATAACCGGTAAGCAGGTCGCGGTTTTGGTGGATGCATACAAAGCAGCAGGGCAGCATGAAACCGTGTGGCGCGCATCTGCCGCAGGCGGACAAGTGTTCTCAAGTGGACTTTACTATGCCGTGTTGGAAATCCCGTCGATCAACGTCCGGCAGACGCGCAGCATGATGTTGGTCAAATAGGTTGCTAGTCCGCCAACATCCACACCAGTTGGTCTTGTAGGCGCGCGCGCCAGGAGGCCTCGTTATGGTCAGCGCCTTCATACTCGCGATTCAGAAAGTCTTGGCCTGAAACCAGTCCGAGGCCGTTGAGCCAACCTTCCACCGCCTCGTGGGTAGGCCCGTAGCTTGCGTCAAGGCCTTCGGTGCCGTAATCGAAAAAGAAGCGGGTGCCGGCCGGGATCGTGGCGCCGGCTTCCATGTCTCTCAATATAAACGGGGTTGTATCACTGTGGTCATCATGACGTAGCAGTATCCGATCGGCAACGGCTTCTGATAGTGGGAAGTGTGTCGAGACGCAACCGCAGGCGCTAAACGTATCCGGGTGCTCTTTTACGAGGTAGTAAGAGAGGAGACCGCCCATCGAAGAGCCCATCACAAAGGTGTTGGCAGCTTCCGTTTGGGTTCGGAAGGATTGGTTTACCCGCGGGATCAACTCTTCCTTTAAAAAGCGCGCGTACTGATTGGCTTCGTGCCAGGGTGAGTACTCTTCGAGGCGCCGCCCGGAATTCCACACGCCAACCACAATGGCCCGCTCAAAGAGGCCCGCGTTTGCACCCTTGACCATTGCCTCATCGACGCCCCAGTCAACACCCATGCCAGCAGTGCGCGGGTCAAACAGATTTTGACCGTCGTGCATATAAAGTACAGGAAAGCTTCGCGCTGGTTGGGACTCGTATTCGGGGGGCAGCCAAATTTGAACGTGACGCGGCGCAGTCAAAAACGCGGAAGCCACATCTGGCCATGCCACCATGCTGCCGAGAATGCCGGCGCTTTGCCAGTCTTCCAGGTACACCAGTGGGTCCTGCTTGAAGGCTTCAAGTGTATGTTCAGTAGTAGCGTTGTTGCTCGCAGTGAGCTGGAAATTTGGCATCACACTGCCGGCCGCATCCACTGCTTCACGGTCCCAGGAGCCGAGCGTGAATTTGTACTCCAGTGCATGATCACGAGGCATTTGCACGTTGACGGTCCGCTTGCTGCCGGTGCCTTCCAATGCAAGCGCATCCGGCTGCCAGGGGCCCAATGCCGGCAGGTTGCCGGTAATGTATACTGCAGGTGTGTCGTCGGGTACTTCAATCTGGAATAGGATAGTGACACTACCTGTACGTGATTCAGGTTCTTTCTCAGTTGTACACGCGATCAGCAAACATACCAGAAACAGGCAGGGCATTAACGTTTTGCGAAACATAGATAATGGAATTGTAAGTCTTTGTTTTTAAAAGACGGATGCCTTCAATGATATCCTGGGCCCATAAGATACCATTGGTGCAACACATTTATCTACGGTGCTGCATTAATAACCAATCTTGGCTAAGACTTTTGATGCTGCATGTATCAATCACCTGTTTTTAAGTGACGCGCAAAAAACGGTAACATCTCATTGGCAACGCGACCATTTTCTATCCAGTTTTTATCGTATGCACCACCTCGGTATTCTTCCGCTTCGTGTTCTATACCCAGGCCATCCAGTTTGCGTGTAAAGGCTTGATTGGAATAGACATGGTCCTGGTTGGTGTCGTAGCGGCCCCAGTCGAATTTGATACCCGAAAGGCTGCGCAGGTTGTCTGCATATTCGTCAATCATGCTGTCGAGTAGAAAATGCGACATCTGCTTTTTGCGGTTCTCTGGATGAGCAACAGGTTCGCCATTTTCCATTTCGACCATGAAGTCGCAATAAAATGGGGGGCGATTGGGATTGGGGAGAAAGGCTTGTGCCATTGCTGTGAACACCTGCGCAAAGCCGTCGCCTTCCAGGTCAGCAAAAGATGCTGCGCTATGTATTTTCTGCCAGTCTACGCGGTTCAGTGCCGGCACAAGTCCCGAGCCTGTTGCTAC